>JBIKQC010000173.1:0-8546 GCA_044349855.1 Saprospira sp. | reverse complement strand
ATTTTGGCTTTGCCAATATAATCTGACTTATTTTAGCCTTCTACAATTTTCATTATACTTTATAAAGTAACAGGCTTTGAAGTCCGAAGGAAACGGTACCCTCTACCATGTACCCTCTATCCTCTACATCTGTTGCTCAAGCATTTTTATGACATTTGAACAATTAAATTTGATTGCGCCAATCCTCGACGCATTAAAAACAGCAGGATACACAACTCCAACACCAATTCAGGCTCAAGCCATTCCGGAAGTATTGCAAATGCGTGATTTATTGGCCTGCGCACAGACAGGTACCGGTAAAACAGCAGCTTTCGCTTTGCCAATTATACAACTCCTGCAACAGCGCGGAGAAAATGTGGTCGGCAAAGGCCCAAGAAGAATCAGAGCCCTGATTGTAACACCTACCCGCGAACTCGCGATTCAGATTGCAGAGCAGATTGATATTTACGGCAAATATACAAAAATCAATCAGGCAGTCATTTTTGGCGGTGTAGGACAGTCGCCGCAGGTGGCACAGATCCGTAAAGGAGTTGACATTTTAATAGCAACACCCGGTCGTTTGCTCGACCTGCACACACAGCGTCTGCTCGATCTAAGTCATTTGGAAATTTTTGTTCTGGACGAGGCTGACCGTATGCTCGACATGGGTTTTATTCATGACGTTCGCAAACTGTTGAAAATTATACCTGTACAACGTCAGTCGCTGTTTTTCTCGGCTACTATGCCAGACAGCATTATTGAGTTGGCGAACAGCATTCTTACAGATCCTGTTCATGTTCAGGTGACTCCCATTTCATCGACAACAGAACTGATTCAGCAGCAACTTTATTTGGTGGATGGAGATCAGAAACGCTCCCTTTTACTTTGGTTACTTCAGGATAAACTGAAAGGACGTGCATTGGTTTTTACCCGTACCAAATATGGTGCAGACAAATTGGTTAAATTCCTGCAGCAAAGCGGCATCAAAGCAGAGGCTATTCACGGTAACAAATCTCAACAGGCCCGTCAGTTGGCATTATCGCAATTCAAAGCATCCAAAATACGCATTCTTGTTGCAACCGATATTGCAGCCCGCGGTATCGATGTGGAAGAACTGGAATATGTAATAAACTTTGAAGTGCCGAATGTAGCGGAGACTTATGTACACCGTATCGGCCGTAGCGGTCGCGCAGGTGTAGAAGGTACAGCAATTTCACTTTGTGAAGAAGAAGAACGTCCTTATGTAACGGACATTCAGAAACTGATCAATATGGAAATTCCTACAATCATTGATCACCCTTATCTGCCCACAAAAGCAGCTAACCGTGAATTGGTTCCAATGAAAAAACCAATGCCAAAGCCAACTCCCAAAAAGGAACAGCCTAAGGGTGGCCAAGGTGGCCAAGGCGGTCAGGGTGGATACGGTAAAAAACAATGGCATAAAAAGTCAACCGGAAACAAAACTACGCAGAAGTAATTTTTGAAAATAAATAAAAGCAAAGGGGCAAACCAAATTTTTGGAATGCCCCTTTGTTAATTAATCAATTTTCCATTTTCGGGTCCATGTATTAAAATTTGGGCCCCTGGCAAAAAGTTTTACCAATCTGAATAGGAAAAAAGCAGTATCAGTAACTCCTCTTAAATTAGCCCTGAAGAGTTTAATTTACTTCAAATTATATGTGCTCTGCAATAGGCTCATCCAAGTTGATTTCTTTGGTAATTTCCTTTGCTCTTTTGTTTTTAATATCTCTTTTGAGCACATCAACTATAAGATACACGCAGGGTACAACCACCAATGTAAGTAACATGGAACTGGTAAGACCTCCAATCAAAACCCAAGCAAGACCGCTTTTCCATTCTGCACCCGCACCGTGAGCGAAGGCAATCGGCATCATACCGGTAATCATGGCAAGCGTGGTCATGAGAATAGGGCGTAAACGTGCTTTCCCCGATTCAATAAGCGCTTCAACAGAATTTTTTCCTTCAGCCTTCAGCTGATTGGTAAAGTCCACAATCAAAATCGCATTCTTAGCTACAAGACCAATCAACATAATCATACCGAGTATGGAGAAAAGACTGAGCGGCTGCATGGCAAGAGCCAATGCAAGAAGTGCACCCACCAAGGCTACAGGGATGGAAAACAATACGACAAAAGGATATACATAAGAGTCGTAAAGCGCAACCATAATAAGATACACAAAAAGGATAGAGGCAATCAGAGCAAAAGAAAGATTGGCAAATGATTCCTGCATGTTTTTGGCACTGCCTTCGAATTGAATGGCAACAGTAGGGCTGAAATTTGCACCTTTAATAAACTCAGTAAGTTCAGATACAACCGCACCGCTCGATACACCCAATAATTGAGAAGTCAAAGTAACAGTAGGTACACGGTTTTTGCGCTCCAATTTAGTAGATCCTGTACTGCGGCCAATTGCTGCGAATTGTTCCAATTTGATATTTTCGCCACGGTTGTTAATGAAGGAAAGGTTGCCCAAGTCGCGTTCACTTTTGCGGTTAAAATTATCATATTGAATATTAATATCATAGTCTTTACCTTTTTCGGAATATTCAGCTTTTGTATTTCCGCTGAATGCGGTCTGCATTGTTATACCCACAATTTCCATAGAAAGGCCAAATTCTGCCATTTTATCACGGTCAACCTCAACACTTATTTCAGGGTTTCCTGACTCCACAGAGAGTTTTACTTCTGAGGTACCTTTAATTGACTTCAATTTGTTGGCAATGGCATCTACCGTTTTCATATTTTCCTGTATCGAGTTGCCGGTAACCGAAAGTTCAATAGGGGCTTCGTTGGCATTACCCATGATACTGACGGCTGCTGAAGTTACTTTTACGCCTGACAGAATTTTCTCCAGTTCCAATTTGGCATATTGGGCAAAGAGGTCTGAACCCAAGTCTCTTTCTTCTTTGGGTACCAACTTAACATTAACCTCGGCTTTATTTGTGGTGGCCAATGTACCGCCCAAACCGGCAGAAGTAGTACCAATACTGGAAAAAACGCCTTTGACATCCGGATTTTTAAACAAATATTCCTCTACTTTCAGTACGGCATTGTTTGTTTGCATCAAAGTGGCATTCTGCGGGAGTTCCAACCCAATGATAAACTCAGCGCGGTCACCCTGACTGATAAATTCGCTTCCTACATAACCTCTTGTAACCAATTGGAAGGAAGCCAAAAGAATGCCTACAGTTCCCAAAATCACATAACGTTTGTGCCTAAGTGACCAGGCAAGCACATGTGCATATCCTTTGGTGATACTGCTGATCAGACTTTCAAATAAGGAAAGCAGAAATCCAAAAGGTGTTTTTTTGTTAATTTTTTCAACCTTGGCCAATCGTGAAGCGAGTAGCGGTGTTAGGGTAAATGACACAAATAAACTCATCAGTGTGGATAGTACCACAACAATGGAAAACTGTGACAAAATGTTGGAAATAATGCCGCCAACCATTGTAATCGGGAGGAACACCACTACGTCAACCAGGGTAATGCCAAGGGCGGTAAAGCCGATCTCAGCACGGCCTTCTAAAGAAGCGGTGATCCTATCTTTGCCCATTTCCATATGCCGGTAAATGTTTTCCAAAACTACAATAGAGTCATCCACCAAAATACCTACCACCAATGAGATTGCCAAAAGCGTCATAAGATTGAGCGAGTAGCCCAGCAGGTACATGGCAATGAATACCGATATAAGCGAGGCCGGAATGGCGATCATAACGATAAGCGAGTTGCGCAAACTGTGCAAAAAGAGCAACATACAAAGCGCCACAATGAAAATAGCCAATCCAAGGTCGACAATTACTGCATCGGCTGCAGCCATCGTAAATTCAGAGGAGTCGGAAGCTATATCAAATTTCAGGTCGAATTTTGCGTATGCAGCTTCAATTTTTTTCAATTCGGCTTTTACCTGTTTACTTAAGGTTACGGCATTGGCGTCATTTTGTTTTTGAATGAGCAAACCAATGGAATTTTTACCGTCGATACGGCTAAAAGTCTTGATTTCTTTGGCAGCATCTGCAATAGTGGCAATTTCCTTCAGTCGGATCATTGCACCTGTTTGTCTGTCGGTAGAAATTACCAGATTTCTGATATCATCAAGCGATTGGTATTTACCTTTTAGCTTGATAATGGTTTGGCTGTTCTCATCGGTGATTTTTCCCGTTGGGAACTCCATGTTGGCATTGTTGATAGCCTGTGTCACCTGAAGCAGTGATATACGGTACGCTTCTGTCTGTCTGCGATTGATATTGATACTTACAATACGTTCCTCGCCACCGACCATTGTTACCTTTGCAGCGCCTTTCAGTTTGGCCAGACTCGGAGATATCTCATCTTTTACAATAGAGTATAGCTCAATAGGGGACATTTTGGCGGTAACGCCCATTCGAACAATAGGCATCTCGTCAAATGAAAATTTGCCGAGTGAGGGTGACATAACATCATCCGGCAGAGAAGACAGCATGGCGTTGATTTTACGCTGTGCATCCTGCATGGCATTATTCGTATTGGCATTAGGTTTCAGAGCAAGAATGATAGATGAAACTCCTTCCAGAGAAGTAGATTTGATCTCGTCAAGATTCTCGAGATCCGATAATGCGTCTTCAATCTTTTTGGTCACGGAGTTTTCCACCTCAGAAGGTGAGGCTCCGGGATATACTGTTGTAACGGTTACAACCGGTATGGAAAATTTAGGCATCAGCTCATAATTGAGATTTATGTAGCTGACCAGACCCAAAAAAGTAAGTACCGAGAAGATTACAACAATTAAGGATGGCCGTTTTATGGCTATTTCTGTAATTGACATTTTGTGTATATAATTTACAAATGATTATAAAAGACAAATATAAAGACTGTACCAGTCTGAATTTGATACTGATACATCTTGTCAGTCAGCATTTTATAATTATTTAATGATTTGAACTTTTGAACCATCTACGATATTTAATTGGCCTGTTTCAACCACAACATCAGTTTCGTTGAGTCCGTCCAAGATTTCAACAACATCACCCTGTATATATCCTGTTTTAATTTTTCTAAGGCTGACGACATTATTGACAACAACATAAACCTTTGGTTCCTGCATACCGCCAACAATACATTTTACCGGAAGGGTGAGAGAAGATTTTGGCACAGTGAAGTCGAAAAGTGCTACACCTGTCATGCCGGCTTTCAGTCTGTTGCCCTGATTGCTGATCTGGATTTCGATCATAAAATTGCGGGAAGCATCGCCTTTTGGAGAGATAAAAATTATCTGTCCGCTGATTTTGGTATCCGGAAATACATCAGGTACAATCTGAATCGTTTTTCCAACACTGAGTTTTACAACATCGCGGTCGAGCACATTTACCTGCATTTTTAAAGTAGAAATGTCTACAATTTCGGCAATCGGTGCACCGGGAGCGAGGTAAGAACCGTTCTCCAAAAAGGATTTGCTGATGATTCCTGAAATTGGAGAAAGAATAGTGGTCATTCGCAGCTGTCTTTTCAAAGAAGTAATTCTTGACTCTGCGCTTTTAATGCCCATTTTCATTTCTTCTACCTGCTGTTTGGTGGCAGCATTACTCAGCAGCATATTTTCCAATTTAGCCAAATCGGATTTAAGTTTGTCCAAATTGTCAGTTGCAAGTGCCATGTCAATATGAATCTGTTCATCATCCAATTTTGCCATTACATCACCTTTTGACAGTTGTTGTCCATTTTTGATGTTGTGAGAAATAACACGGCCGGGCATTTCTGATACGAAGTTCAGCACATGTGAAGGCTGAAAAGTACCGTTCAGTTCGAAGCCCTGACTGAGCGATTTATCCAAGGGATTTGCAACTGTTACCGGAAAAACAACTGTTTTTTGGTTGCCGAGTGCGGCATTTGATTCCATTTCCTTTTTATTGCTGCTCAGTTTCCAAATGACAAACCAGGTGGAAAGCCCAATAATAATGACGGGAATGATGAATTTTGAAATTGTTTTCATTTTAAATATTATGATTTGAGTTTTATTTTGAGATGCTTGAAATATTTCCGGAAACTTTAATCACTTCCAATTCTGCCAATTTTACCTGTGCCAATGCTCTCAGATAATTGGTTTGTGCTTCGCGCACTGCCGTTTCTGCATTGAGCAGGTCGGTCATTGGAGCAAATCCTTCTCTAAACTGAATGCGGGTGGTTTCATAAATTTCATCCGCCATAGCAATGTTGTTTTTTTGCTGTTCAACATTTATTTTGTTGAGGGCGACTTTTGACTGAGCATTGATCAATTGCATTTTCAATGCTTCGCTGAGATTATCTTCATCAATACTGCTTTGTTTGAGCTGTATTCTTAACTGATCGACCTTGTATTTTTTATTCAGGCCATCAAAAATAGGCACCTGAAGGTTGAGCCCGATAGAGGAGAATGCGAACCAATTGGCATCTTTATTGAAAAAATTGATCTCATTCTGCTGCGCCTGATAACCGTATCTGAAGTTGAAAGAAAGGGTAGGGAAATATCCCGCATTGACCTGTTCAATATTGATTTCAGTCAGTCTGCGCTGCGCCTGAAGCATTTTCAGATCGGTGGAAATAATGTCTCTGCTGTTGATAAGATTGTTGTAATTTTCAACATCATTTTCAACATCTTTTGCAATATCCGTAGTCAGCACAATGGCAGAATCAAGCGGATAGGACATAAAGTATTTGAGCACAGTCAGCTGCATCTGATAACCCAATTCTATGTTTTGAAGATCACTTTTCAGATTGGTATGTGTGACCTGCAGTCTGTTAAAATCTATTTTTTTAGCAAAACCGTTGTCGAGCTGTGATTTAACAATGATCAGCAGTGAGTCCAGTTTCTGCAGATTTGCATCGATAATCCCTTTTTGGATGGTGCTGAGCTGTGCCGCATAATAGGCAGCAGCTATATCGTTGGCCACCTGTTCCTGCACTTTCTGTTTGTTGAGTGCCACAACGGAGTTGGCCTCTTTGAGGGCCTTTAGAGAGGTGATCAGCGTCTGATTGTAAATGAGCTGACTTGCGTC
The DNA here is from genome assembly GCA_044349855.1 of Saprospira sp. Lineage (GTDB taxonomy): Bacteria > Bacteroidota > Bacteroidia > Chitinophagales > Saprospiraceae > Saprospira. The sequence continues at coordinate 1,538 of JBIKQC010000173.1, read as the reverse complement.
GAAAACCGCATTGAGGTTGAATTGTGTGCCAAACTGAACCGCTACGTCCTGTCCCGGTTGCCCAAATATTGCACCCGGAAGAATAGAGGTTGGCAATACAAGGTTGTCGGTGAAACCTACAGAACCGTTCAGCTGAGGCAGATAGGCAGCGAGCGCCTCATTTACCCTTTGTTTGGTTTTGATAATTTCCATTTCAGATTTCTGAATAGAATTGTGGTTGTCAAGGCCATAGCTGATTGCCTCTTTCAGACTGAATTTGCCCGCTTCGGCCTGTGCCGATACATCGGAAAACCAAGCGCCGACAAAAAAGAGGGTCAGCAGGGTTAATTTGTTAAATTTAAATGTTTGCATGATCTTATAAATACTGTATTTACTGATTTGTTCTGTTAGCAGTAAGAATTTGATATAAATTTATTTTAACTGATTCCATTTATTGAAGATAACAAGGAGTTCAACCTGCAGGAAGTCGATAAATGCAATTACCTCTCCTAAGTCCTTGTTGAATTCAGGAGTTTTATCGGTACGGATGGCCAATACTTCTTTCATAAGGGCGTTGATAGAAAGCAGGCTATGCAATCCATCAGCCGCATTTTTTTTCCAATTGGACAGATTGGAGCGAAAATAACGTTTTCTGTCGCCGGGTTTCGTGATGTATTCTATTTTATTGGTCAGCATGAGGGTGTTCAGTGCATTGCTTATGGCACTTTTACTGACCTGAAGTTTTTCTCTGATCTCATCGAAGGTAATTTCAATTTCATCAGAGACGAGCAAGAGCGACAATACTCTTGCTTCTGTGGGCGGCATTCCAGTTTTTTCATGGAAAACCCCCAATTTTTCTATGAGGTTTCTTTGTGTTTGGTTCAGTTCCATTTTTTATCTTGTTATATCCGCCGCAAAGGTATAAGTATTTTTAGTTCTGATATAACAGAACTAAAAAATATTTATCCAAAAGTGTAAAATTAATGATTTCTTAAGGTATTAAAAAAAATGAAGCGGCAGTTTGGTTCTGTTTGTACAGAACTAAACGAATAAATAAAAAACAGGACAAAAGGTTTAGAGAAATTTTACATTTCGGAAAAAATCTTCCAAGATAGTAGGGCTGTGCGCTGGTGAATAAATATTAAACGGAGAGCATTTTTATCTCCAAATTATCCCCCTTTGCAAACTGCTGCAGCAGTCCGGCAGCTTCTTCCATCGTTTTTTGCAGGGATGCATCAGCTCCAAAATCAAAAAATACCCAAAGGCAGGCATTGCTCTGAAGGCGAATGCCCGTCCGTTCAGAATCACTTGTCGGACAGCCGAAGGCGCCGAGTTCATCGCGCAGTACGGGCAGGTTGGTGATATTCAGCGGCCCACGGCCAAGTCCCTCATATAAATCCTCCGCATTGCCGGAGCTCAAAAGGATATCGCCCTGAATGGAACTGGGGTCATAGCCGCCGATGGAAAAACCGCTGCGGAAAGAAATCAGATTGATAATATTTACAACATTATTGACGGAATAAAGTCCTTTGCCGGAGACAATCCTTCTGAGTAAGGCT
>JBIKQC010000172.1:0-8548 GCA_044349855.1 Saprospira sp. | reverse complement strand
ATCGGACATCCGCTGTTCAACGATAAACTTTATGGTGGCGATAAAATCGTAAAAGGGACAATTTATACCAAATACAAAGAATTCGTCGACAATGCATTTAAAATGCTTCCGCATCAGGCACTGCACGCATTCTCTTTGGGCTTTGTTCACCCTACAACAGGTGAAGATAAATATTTTGAAGCACCCTTGCCGGAATATTTTCAGGCAACATTGGATAAATGGGAAAAATATACCGAAGGAAGATTGAGAAAATAAATTTAATCTATCTTACTCAAAAACTGCCGTCAAAGCTCAGCTTTGGCGGCGGTTTTGTTGTGTGGGGACAATATATTTCTTCATTTCCCCAAAAAAACCTTTTTTGAATACTATTATTTTTTTAACAAATTTTTATATTTTTTGAAACACCCGGTAGCACTAAGCGTATAAGTAACATTATTAAGAAATGGCAAAGTTTTAGGAAAAGAAACAAAAAGAAATTATTGAAATAAAAAGTACATTTAAAAAAAGAAAACTCAGGAAAGAAAAGCTTTCCGCCAAAAAAAGAAAATTGTAAATCCTAAAAATTCAATGACAATGCTGAACAAAAAAATGCTGATAGCGGTGCTTGCACTGCTCTTGGGTGTCATGGGTATGGCTACCGCGCAAATAAATAAAAACGCCATCTACGGAAATTTTGGAGGAACTTATCAGTTTGGTACAGGTTTACATTATGAAAGGATCATCCTGGGCGGAGAATATCTGCACCTGACCCTCGGAACGGGAATCGGACAGTCTTTCAACAAAGCAGATAAACCCTTGGCAGGAGGAACTTATGTTCCTGTTAATCTCGGTCTCGCCTTCGGTCTGAAAGGTCATTTTCTGGAAATGAGTGCAGGTCCGCTCGGAAAACTGCAAATGGGTATACAGGAAAAGAAGGATTTTTATGCAGAACCAAGTCTGGTTGGCGGTCAGGTGAATGTAGGTTATAAATATTTTACCCGCAATAAACCCGGTCTTTTTTTTAAGCTTTATGCCAGCGGTGTTTTTATGTCTGATAAGGTAGCAATCGATGCCAAAAATACAGAAGCCTGGTTGAATGGGACCTTAAAAGCCATAATGTTGCCAAGCTTAGGATTGGGTTTGGGTTTAACTTTCTGACATTTTGTTTGAAAATCCGGGGAAGACTTTGGATATTTATAGATTACTAAAGTTTTTCACCTTTTAATATTAACACATGAATTTCTGTTCACACTGCGGAGCTGCAGATATTGCTTTTAGAACACCGGAAGGTGACAACCGCGAGCGTCATGTATGCGCCATCTGCAACTCCATCCATTATCAGAATCCAAAAATTGTTGTAGGTTGCATTCCGGTCTTTGAGGATAAAATTCTCTTGTCCAAAAGAGATATTCAGCCTCGGAAGGGATTTTGGAATATTCCTGCAGGATTTATGGAAAATGGAGAAACTGTTGAGCAGGGCGCTATTCGCGAAGTACGTGAGGAAACCGGGGCTAAAGTTGAAATTGTACGTCTTTTTGCCATTTTTAATATCGTACATGTCAATCAGGTGTATATGATTTTTTTGGCTAAGATGGGTGAACCCATTTTTGCAGCAGGCGACGAAACTTCTGATGTCGCACTTTTTAAATTGAATGAAATTCCCTTCTCGGAACTTGCATTTGAGTCCAACAAATTTGTTCTTAATAAGTATTTGGAAGACAGTAACTTGCCATCGGTCCATATTGGCAGTTATAATCATACTTTTTAGGTAAAAAACCTAATAAAAAAAGGCTGTAAATCGTCGGTTTCGCATAGAAAATTTGTATCTTTGCAGTTATGAAAGACGAAAAAAATCTAAAGGAAGATCCTATCCTTGAAAATCAACTTAATGATTACAGTGCCGATAATATTCAGGCATTAGAAGGGTTGGAAGCGGTGCGCATGCGCCCGGGTATGTATATCGGAAGTACCGATACCAAAGGCTTACACCACCTTGTTTGGGAAGTCATTGATAACTCTATAGATGAGCACCTTGCAGGACACTGTTCTCATATTACTTTGACAGTGCACCCCAATAATTCCATATCTGTACAGGATAATGGACGTGGTATTCCTGTAGGTATGCACCAAAAATTGCAAAAATCTGCACTCGAAGTCGTTATGACCGTTCTGCACGCAGGGGGTAAGTTCGACAAACAGACTTATGCCGTATCCGGCGGTCTGCACGGGGTAGGGGTTTCCTGCGTAAATGCACTCTCAATTGATCTTCGTGTTGAAGTTCAGCGGGAAGGCAGATTGTTCGCTCAAGAGTATTCTTGCGGAATTCCAAAATGGGATGTGAAGGAAATTGGAGTTAGTGACAAAACCGGGACAAAAGTTACTTTTTTGCCGGATCATACCATTTTGTCAGAAACGGTTTTTAACTATGAAATACTTTCAAAACGCATCCGTGAGCTTGCCTACCTAAATAAAGGGCTACACCTTACACTTATTGATGAGCGGGAACTTGATGATGCCGGAAATCCTAAAACTGAAGTTTTTATTTCACAGGGTGGTATCATGGAATTTGTACAATATCTTGATTCTCTCGCCGGGCGTCAGCCGATGAATCCGGAACCAATACACATTGTGGCAGAACAGGATAATGTAATTGTCGAAGTTGCCTTCCAATATAACGATTCTTATCGTGAAAATCTCCGTTCTTATGTCAATAATATCAACACCATTGAAGGTGGAACACACGTAACCGGTTTCCGCCGTGCAATTGGCCTTGAGCTTAAAAAATACGGTGAAACTAGCGGTATTTTTACAAAAAATAAAACGACCGTCTCAGCTGAAGACTTCCGCGAAGGACTTACTGCAGTTGTCTCTGTAAAAGTACCTAATCCTGAATTTAAAGGTCAGACCAAAGGAGAACTCGGTAATCAGGAAGTTTCAACTATCGTTTCCAACTGTGTGAGAAAAGTACTCGAGGCTTATCTTGAGGAAAATCCCAACCTTGCCAAAATGATGGTGGAAAAAGTTGTACTTGCCGCCCGTGCGCGCAGTGCTGCCCAAAAAGCACGCGAAATGGTACAGCGTAAAACTGTATTGAGCGGTGTGGGACTTCCCGGTAAATTGGCCGACTGTTCTTCCAAAGATGCTTCAGCTTCCGAAATTTTCCTCGTTGAAGGGGACTCTGCGGGTGGTACAGCCAAACAGGGCCGCAACCGTGAGTTTCAAGCTATTTTGCCGCTGCGCGGTAAAATCCTGAATGTGGAGAAAGCTATGGAACACAAAATTTACGAGAATGAGGAGATCAAGAACATGTTTACTGCTCTTGGTGTCCGCATCGAGGAGAAAGAAGGTGTCAGATCACTTAATATCGATAATCTGCGCTATCACAAAGTAGTCATCATGTGTGATGCCGATATCGACGGCAGTCACATCACCACGCTTATTCTTACCTTCTTCTTCCGTTTTATGAAACCGCTGGTTGAAAACGGCTATATCTATATTGCCACACCTCCGCTTTATTTAGTAAAAAAAGGCAAACGCTTTGCTTACTGTTGGACAGACGAACAGCGTTTGTCTATCATTGCTGATTTTGGCGGTGATTCAGGAAGTGTCTCTGTTCAACGATACAAAGGTCTTGGTGAAATGAACGCAGAACAGCTTTGGGATACAACTATGAATCCCGAAACCCGTACACTGCGCCAGGTCAATATTCAGGATGCAGAATTGGCCGACGAAATCTTCTCTATGCTGATGGGTGACGAAGTTCCGCCACGCCGTAAATTTATCGAAGACAATGCCAAATATGCACGTGTAGATGCTTAATTGTATTTGTCAGGCTTAATTCAAAAAGGGTTCGAAACTATTAGTTCCGAACCCTTTTTTATAGGACTATTTAGGCAAGGCTTTCCAAATTTCTTTCAAATCCTGAGCCTTTACATTCATTTCCAATATTTTTCCACTTATATTAATCAATATCAATAGGGGAGGCTGTCCGCTTTTCTGTGAAAAGGACCGGCGCGTAGCAGCTTTTGGGTCGGTACTGTGAATGAATACCGTATCACTCAGCAAATTTAATGGGTCGTTAACATAGGACCAAAATTTTTCTACCTCTTCGGCAAAAGGATAAATACTGAGAATCTTTAAACCCACAGGTTTTTCATCGCTCAGAAATTTATCAATTTTAGTCAAAGCCTTTTGACAATGACTGCACTTGTAATGCCAGAAAATGAGCAGAATGTATTCTGAATCAATGTCCTGCAGCTGAATTTGACCGTTGTCTTCCCTATATAATTTTAACTCAGGACTCTGATCTCCGGCTTTGAGTTCGGTGTCATGTTGCGCAAAAGTTGTATTTGTAAAAAGGAATGACAGTAAAGCTATTGTGAATAATTTGGACATATTTCAGCTGATTCTTTGAAATTTGTTAAAAATACTATAGTTTTATTAGCAAGAGTTGAGCCAAAATACCAAAAGCCCGTAATGCAGGCATTACAGACTTTTGAAATTGGAAAGGTTAGTTTGTTTTTAGAACGGCAGATCGTCGCCGTAACCGTTGTCGTTAATCGGCTCAGTAGGAGGTGGGAAATTGCCTTTGCTGCTATTGCCGCCAGATGTACTGCCACTATTTGAAGCAGTTCCGGAAGATTCAATTCTCCAAGCTTGTAATGAAGTAAAATAATTAAGCTCATTGGTTTTTGGATTCAACCATTCCCTACCGTTGATATTAAATTGCACTTTAATATTTTCTTGTTCATTGACACTGTCAATGAGAGAGCATTTTTCCTTCGTCAATTCAAATTTTATCTTCTGTGGATAAGTTTCCGAAGTTTCAATAACAAATTCTCTTTTTTGAAAAGTGGCACTTACGTTTTGAGTATCAAATTTTTTGATAAGTTTGCCTTCAAGTTCAAAAGCCATGTTTTTTAATTTAGAGGTAAATCAATAGTTTTTATTATAGTTCCCACTTTTTGGGTATTATTGGAATCCAAACAGCGATAGATAAATTCATTATACTCTACAAAAATACATAAAATGATTATATAAATCCAGTTTATTTTTAAAAAAACAATAATTTGTTTACATTTTTAACTAAAAACCATGAAAATAATCACTCTTCCCTGCCTGCCGGATAATATTGACAGCTTTATCGAAATTCGCGATGAGATTGCCAAAAGCCCTGAAGGTGCCGCTGCAATTTTTGTACTCGCTATGTTAGTTTTCGAAAAAGATAGAAAAATGGGCGAGGATGCACTGATCATAGTACTTGACAGGTCTAATTTAGTGGAATCGATGAATGGGTACAAGGGCTTCAGTCCTGGTCAAAGCATAAAATATCACCTTGGCCGTTTCAATTCGAAACCATATTGGGGCAGGACCTATATTCTGGGTACTAATCCCGAAAATGCATATGTCCTCCCATCAGAGCTATTAGTGGAAACAAACAGAAATTCAGTGAGTGTGCAGACAAATGGAGATGTAAAAGTTTTTGTAAAATGCACAGGTGCCGATAGTCATAGACCTATAACTTTACGTGCAAACGACAAAGGAATCTGGAAAGCCGTAGAATGCAGCTCCATGTTTCTGGATATGAGAGCTCCACAGCAAATTATCTCAGACGATTTGTAAATCGTAGTAGCATATGAGGCAAAGAGAAAACAGGTCAGCAAAGTTGATCTGTTTTTTTTATGCTGTTTTATACTTTGAGTTTTATCTCCAATCTTTTCACAATTATACTTTTATCTTGCACGAATTATAGGTATTTCTATTCTGAGCGGCAAGAAAATATTCGAAATTCATGAAAAGTTCTATTTCGAAGATTGGGGTATTTGTAATGCGATAATGGGTATGTCGAACATTGACATCGGTAAAACGATTGAAAATATCGTTTTTTTACATCTTAAAATTTTAGGATATAAGCCTTACATTGGAAAACTAGGTGATAGGGAAATTGATTTTGTTGCAGAAAAAGATGGAAACAGAATATATATTCAGGTCTGCTATTTAATCAGCGATGATACTGTTAAGGAACGAGAATTTGGTAATTTATTGAAAATCAATGATCAGTTTCCTAAATATGTCATCAGCTTGGACGAGTATGCACCCGATCAGGTAGAAGGGGTAAGACATTTGCATCTTAGGGAATTTTTAATGAAAGATTCTCTGTAAAATAATCTATAAGTTATAAATCTCAATTTTACCCCTAAAGTTTAAAGTATAGATTAAAAATTCACTTTTAGAAAAGTAAAAATTTGAATTGATATACTTTGTTAGTTCCGAAAACTGATAGTTAAAACCTTTTACTGCACTTAATCAATCAGCGATAGCTGAATCCTGTCTCTATCTATATCAATACTCACAATTGTGACTTCCAATTCCTGTCCCAATTTCAGGACTTCATTCGGATCCTGTATGAATTTGTGGCTCATTTTCGATTTGTGAATCAGGCCATTCTGTTTGATTCCAATGTCCACGAAAGCACCAAAGGCAGTAATATTTGTGACTACTCCCGGCAATGACATGCCCTCGCTCAAATCTTTGATACTGTGTATATTGGCAAATTCGAAAGCCTGACGGGTTTCCCGCGGATCGCGACCGGGTTTTTCCAATTCCTTCATAATGTCGTGGAGGGTTGGAAGACCGATTTTTTCGGTGGCGTATTTTCTCAATTCTATTTGTTTTCTCAATTCGCCGGATTTAATTAAATCTTGCACTTTGCAGTTCAGATCCTTGGCCATCTGTTCCACCACGGGATAAGCCTCGGGGTGTACCGCTGTGTTGTCCAGCGGATTTTTTGCCAGTCGAATACGCAGAAATCCCGCCGCCTGTTCAAAGGCCTTGTCACCCAATCTTGCCACCTTCATCAGTTCCTTGCGACTTTTGAAAGCACCGTTGGTTTTGCGGTATTCCACGATGTTGTGCGCCAATGAAGGCCCAAGTCCCGACACATAAGTGAGCAGATATTCACTTGCCGTATTCAGGTCGATTCCTACGGAATTTACACAACTTTCTACTATTGCATTCAATTTATTCTGTAATTTGCGTTGATCTACATCATGCTGATACTGTCCGACACCTATGGATTTTGGATCAATTTTTACCAATTCAGCCAAAGGATCCACCAGTCGACGGCCGATAGAAACTGCCCCGCGTACCGTCACATCTTCATTAGGGAATTCCTGACGGGCAATCTCGGAGGCAGAATAAATAGAAGCACCACTTTCGTTTACCAGAAAAATGCTCACTTTCCGGTCGCCAAAATTTAAGCTGCGGACAAAGGCCTCCGTTTCGCGACCTGCAGTCCCGTTACCCACGGCAATGGCCTCGATTTTATGTTTTTCTACCAAAGAAAGTACTTTGTGAGAGGCGTCAAGGGTGCGGTTATGCGGTTGGGTAGGGTATATGATGGTATTTTCCAAAAGATCGCCTGTTTCCGATAAACAGACCAATTTACAGCCGGAAGCAAAACCGGGATCCAATGCCAGTACACGACAGCTGCCCAAGGGCGAAGCCAATAGCAATTGGCGCAGATTTTCTGCAAAAATATGTATGGAATAATCATCAGCCTTTTCCTTGGCAGCATTCAGAAATTCGGTGCTGATGGAAGGCCTCATCAGGCGTTTGTAGGCATCTTCGATGGCATCGAGCAGGTATTCCTCCAATTCTTCGGGACAATTGTGTCTTATAAAAAATCCATCGAGATCCTTTAACACAAATTCTTCATTGGGGGCAACATTAAAACGAAGAATGCCTTCGTTTTCTGCACGCAGAATGGCCAACAGCTGATGCGGCTGCACCTTATTCAGTGGTTTGTCGAATTCGAAATAATCCTGATAATTGGCGCCTTCTTTTTCTTTTTCTTTAACCACTTCGGCCACAAGTCGGGAACGTTTTTCAAAATGCTCCCGCACGATAGCACGGCCTTTTTCATGTTCATTTACGCGCTCTGCGATGATGTCGCGGGCGCCTTCCAGGGCTTCTTCTTTGGAAAAGACCTGATCGTTGAGGAATTTCTCCGCTTCTTTTTCGATGTCTTTGGTTTTTTGTTCCCAAATGAGATCGGCAAGCGGTTCCAATCCTTTTTCACGGGCTTTTTGGGCACGGGTCTGACGTTTTTTCTTGTAAGGCAGGTAGATGTCTTCCAACAGGTTGAGGTCAAAAGTTGTTTTAATTCTTTCTGCCAATTCATCTGTCAGTTTTCCCTGTTCCTCAATGGCTTTGAGTATTGTTGCCTGTCTTTTTTCAATCTCCAGCTGTCTTTCCCATTCATCTTTGATGGACATAATTTCTACTTCGTCCATACCGCCGCTCGCTTCTTTACGGTATCGGGAAATAAAAGGAATGGTGGCACCTTCTTTCAGAAGGTCAATAACTCTGGAAACGGCCTGTGCGTTCAGGTTGAGGATGGATGCTATGCGTTGTATCATAAGAGTACTTTGGTAGAGTGTATAGGGTAGCGTGTACTTTTTGGAGTACCTTCTACTTAGTACCCTCTACACGCTACTGTTTCCGCAAAGATAATCCCTTTCTCTTAAAACTGCAAACAGTCAGTCAATTCTCATTATTATTTATGAAC
>JBIKQC010000171.1:0-8579 GCA_044349855.1 Saprospira sp. | reverse complement strand
ATCTACATTTTAAGGAAGGACAAAGGACGCAAAGCAATTACTTCGTAATTGGGGCACGATAGTCAATGTTGAAATTATGAGCATGATGTAATTTTACCGCAAAGATGAGCTGCCTGAACTATATTTTAAGTTAAGCAAAGGACGCAAATCAATTACATCGTAATTGGGGAACTATAGTCAAATGTTAACTTTTTTTGACAATAAATCAATAGTAAATCCGCACATCATCACATCATCACATCCGCACAACTTGTCCCGACCCAAGACGGGATCCGCACATCTCATCAAATAATAATACCCATGAAACATTTTTTCACTGCAATTCTGCTTTTCTGCGCTTTTTCTGTATTTGCACAGGTTCCGCCACAGGCATTTAATTTTTCAGGAGTTGCGAGAAACGCACAGGGAAATCCTGTTGTTTCTGGTAACATCTCCGTACAAATAAGTATTTTAAAAGGTTCCGTTGGCGGAGCTTTGCAGTATAGCGAGAATCATACGGTAACAACCGATCAATTCGGACTTTTTAACCTGATTATCGGTGCCGGGGCTGCACAGTCAGGTTCCATGAATGGGATAAACTGGGGGATTGACAATTATTATCTTCAAATAGGTTTGGATCTGATCGGTGGAACAAATTTTAACCTGATGGGAACCTCGCAATTGCTCAGTGTGCCCTATGCTTTGCATGCAGGCTCTGCTGCGGCCATTTCAGGTGGAGGGGGATTTACACATTATATCGGTGAGCATTTCGGAGGAGGGGTTATTTTTCATCTTTACCGTGATTCTCTCGGTGCTGAAAGTGGCCTGATAGTCGGTCTGAATGAGCTTAGCAGCGGCATTGCCTGGGATTCATCAACTGCCTGTATAACAGGGGGCTGTATTAATATTCGTTATGCAGAAAGTACCTGGAACGGTGCAGCTAATACTGCTGCTATTTTGTTTGAATTGGGTACTACTGCAACAGCTGCAAGTCTTTGCGATAATTACAGCGCAGGCGGATTTACCGATTGGTACATGCCTGCATTGCAGGAATTGCATAAACTTTGGACCAACCTTTTGGATGTAAACCGCACAATGGAAGGGATTAGCGGGGCTCAGATAATGAGATTTGCCGTTTATTGGTCATCTACAGAAGTGGACGGACCCGGAGCATGGAATTACAGCTTTATGACAGGAGGCGCTTCTTATTGGGATAAATATTCAACTTATAATGTCAGGGCAATTAGGGCGTTTTAGATTGATGAAAAAAAGACTTGATGCTCAATTACAAATAGAACAAGAAAAAAATTAAAATTAAATTCCCGATCTGCTTTATGTTGAAATATTCCTACAGCTTATTTAGTACATATCAGAGACTGCATAGGTCAAATAATTGTAACTTATAAAATTATTAAAACCCACTAAGGGATGAGTAATAAATAACCTGAACAGTTCTAATTCCTAATATATTTCCCCTAGCTCAAAAATTTACCCTATGACACCTACAGCTTATACTTTAAAGATAATTTTTGATTGCCCCCACTGTCGCACTGGTGTGCCTGTAAATGGTTTTACAGAAGAAGTGCTCTGCGATACCTGCCTTAAAACAACTGAACTGAGTGAAGATTGGTGGGAAGAGCATGTAAATTCTGAAATTGTTGAAAATGCCATTTCTGCTGAACCCGGTTATGGAACTTACACTACTTCTTTGGGAGGAATGTCGGAACATGTTGAAATGGGAAACAGAGCACCCCGATGTCAGAATTGCAAACAGGAATTTACAACAGAATTGATGCAGTCAGCTGTAAATACAGGTCATTTTGCATGCCCGGGTTGCAGTAATAAAATCCGTGTCCGCCAAGCTACTGAATTAGCAAAACTTATCGTTCCAGAAGCTGATTTACTCGTGCATGAAGATGAAACCGGCGAGAAATTGGCAGAATACGGACAACCTGCAGCAAAGCCTGTAATGTTCTCCTGTCTCAGTTGCGGAGGGGCTTTGAAAGTGGACGGAAAAAGCAGAACAGTCTCTTGTACACAATGCAATAATGACAATTATCTTCCCGACCCACTATGGCTCAGATTACACCCGGCCAAAGTCAGCCATGCTTTTTTTGTTACAAGAAAAAAAGGAAATATACAGGTTGATCAGAAGCGGCTTTTGGATAATCTGAATCCGGAAAAGGCCATGAAACTCCTCAAAGATGCAACTGTAAAAGCAGATGTGCTGCACCGTATTTTTAATGAAATTGAAGATGAGGACGATGTTTTGGAGCGTTTGGCCAAACATCCGAATGCTGACGATGATCTTCTCGTCAAACTCTGCGACAGCGGTATTTATTATCAGGTGAGGGTGGCCGTTGCCAAAAGGGAAAAACTGCCGGCCAAAGTAATCGAGGCATTGGCAGAGGATGATGATTCAGATGTAAGAGCTGCATTGATGAAAAGATCTGAAATTTTCACATTGCCCGAAGATATATTGAGTTCAATCCTACGCGATATTGATTTGAGTGATCTCGGTGGAACAATTAAGAATAAAGATTTTCCGGAATGGAAACTTTTTGAATTGGCAGATAATTGTACACCTTCAGATGCAGGACGAATTTTACGTTCTCCGAATGTTAGCAAAAGAGTTTTGCGAAGATTGGGATCTAATCCGGATAGTCGGCCTATTATCAGAAAACATCCCTTATATATTGGTTTGTCCTGGTGGCAAAAACTTTTTTTCTTCCCATGATAAGTAATAAAATAAACAAAAAAATCCCCATTACTTGACCGAGTAAGGGGGATTTATAATTTTGAAAAGAATTGAATTACCTCAAATCTTCCACTTTTACACCTGGATATTTACTTTTATTAAAAGTAAATATTGAATCATCGGTGCTTGTACTGCGAATTGTTTTAATGTCGAGTGTATAAGTAGTGCCGTCTTTTGCGAATACTTTAATGTATTTTACTTCGTTTTTTATCTTATCTACCTGTATTCGTATTTTGAAAAAATCTTCATCTTTTTTCAAGGGTTTGAATTCAATTTCTGCTTTAGCATCATCTTGATTTGTTATTGCATAGACAAAATCGTTTTCTGCCTCGTACAGTTTCATAATACGACCCGGAGACATAGGATCTTCATCTTCTTCGTAATTATTTATCTGAACAACATTGTTGTTTTTGATATACATCCATAGTGTAATTCCGTCACAAATGATTTGATTGCCGTTGTTGTCAACATTAAATTTGTTGCCTTTTTGGGTAATTTTACCGTTTTGCGTTTCCTTTGTTTCACGATTGTCTATAGTCAGAACATATTCTGAATAAAGTGCTGAAAAGGCAGTGTATTTATCTTTTAATTTTTTCAGAATTTTTGCTGCATCGGGATCAGATGATTCTTTTTTTGGTGGCGGTGGTAATAGTTGGGCCTGAATATTGCCATAAGCAAAAAAGAGAAGTATAAATATTGAGGCTATTTTTGCAAATCTATTGTTCATATAAGTTGGTTTATGGTTTCTGAACTGAGCTTTTAAGCTATGATTTTAGCTGTTGAGTTGGAATCTTCAAATACCGTTCCAATTTTGTCTGCCTATAAATTTAGTATTAGGGGTTAATGGTAAAATTTTGTTTTTAACCGGATTAAAATGAATAAAAATGGAATATTTATCTCAAATAAAATCGCTTCTTGGCACATTGGAGGAACATAATATAATTCTTGCAATTGAGCTGATTAAATCACAGGGACTTGACATTGAGTATTTCCTAAAACCTTATCGCATGATTTTGTCTGTTCCTGATGATTTTAAAATTACTGCTGACTGGTTATCTGAGGAAAAATATCACATAACACTCAATCTGAGTGCAGCAAATCTTGAGGAAATTCCATCAGAAATTGGCAATATGATACATTTGAGCACTTTGTGGCTAGGGTCTAATCGATTAAAAGATTTACCTAAAAGTCTGCTTAATCTTCCGAATCTAACAGGGCTTAACCTTGCTTTCAATCTATTTACTGAGATTCCCGACTTTATTTGGACTATGAAAAACCTGAATTCGCTTTCACTGCAAGGAAATAATCTCGGTAAAATTCCAGATAAAATCGGATTTCTTACAAACTTGGAGTCACTTAGTCTTAGAGGCTGCAATTTAAATACCATACCAAAATCGATTTCTAAACTAAAAAAATTATCTCGTCTGGACTTGGGAGAAAACAACCTGAAACAGTTACCGGATGAGATTTGTGAAATGAACAATCTCTGTGTACTTGACCTGGACTTTAATCACTTAATACATTTACCGGAAGGTATTGGAAATTGTTCAGCACTTAAAAATTTGGATTTGAGCAACAATAAGCGCTTAATTCATTTACCAAAAAGCTTTAGAGAGTTAAAAAACCTTGCTACGCTGAAAATTTCCAATTGCCCAATCGATAAAGGAGAACTATCGGTTCAAATGCCACAAACTGAAATATGGGTGTAACTATCAATTGCGTTCGCAATGAATCTTTAGAAACATTATTGAATATGCTATTTTTTTAGCTGGGCATAAATTTTAAGAATTTTTTCATTTCTTATTTTGAGCAGTTCTATGTCTCCAGTAATTTGAATTTCTTGTTCGAACTCATAGCTTTTAAAATCCACTTCTTTGGGTAATTCTTCTTTTTTAGGTCTATCTTTTGTTTTGGGCGCTTCTTCTTTTTCATATCCATCCATCAGAGCCTTTATTTCCTCATCACAACAATTTTCAGTTGGAATTTCTTCACTTTTATGTGAGTCATTTATTTTAATATCTTTCCTGTTATCTTTCCTGTTATCTTTCCTGTTATCTTTCCTGTTATTTTTCTTGTTATCTTTTTGGCTATCTTTCTTAATATCTTTATTATCCTCAATTCTCATTTCATTTAATTTGATAATATCAGATAATTCTTGAATTAAACCATTTTTTCCTAAAGGTTCATTGGTGATTTCGATAAAAGTGCTGATTCCATTTATATTAAATCGGTCCCCAATTCTATAAGCATAATTGCATTCCGATTCTGCGATCTCGTACAATAAACTTTCCAGGTTAGTAAGTTTATCAATTTCAATAGTGTTATTGATGGGCCAACCTGTACGTAAGTTATTTATATCTTTTAAAGTTTTTGCATCAAGTCTGAATGTATTATAATTTTCATAATAACGCCCATCCAAGCTATCCTCTTTTAACCTATTAAACTTATCAAAGTTATAATCTTCCAGTTCTAAATGAATTTTATTATCCTTAATTACCCATTTGCCTTTTTTTACAATTGCAGGAAAAAAACTTGAGCAATAAGTTGAATATCCTGGTATAGCTTTATCCGGCTCCAACATATTTATTATCTTAAGGTAATCACCATTTTCCTGGAAAATATGATTCACATAAGGAATTTTTTTATGATTATCATAATATTGATAATCATCAATTTGTGTAAAATCTTGAAAGTATGAATCTTTATAATAGTAGTAGCTTAGCGATTTTCCTGATATTAAATCATGTGCTTCTTTTTCAGAAATTTTATCATATTTTTTAGGATAATATAATACTTGATTTTCCTTTGCTTTCTTTAAATCGTTCAGCGAATACTTTACTTCAATTTCTGACTTTCGTTTTTCAGTTTCCGCTATACTTTTTTCAATTTCTGATAATGAAACAATGTCATACTCAGTTATTTCGTTGTCTTTTTTATATTCATCCAAAAATTTTGAATCTGAGCGTTTTGATCTGAGCTTAATTGAAATAACAGGATTTTCTCCGTCAAAATAATAATTAGGTTTAATTCTGTAGTAAACAGAGGTATTGCTTTCATTTTTTTCATTAAATGGTATGCCAAAATCAAACTCTTCTGAATTTGTACTCAAAATGGGCTCTGTAAACGATAAATGATATAACAAAGTCGAATCTTTTGCATTGTAAGTCATAGAAATATAGCCACCGAATGCTGATTTTTTGGATACTTCAATTAAAATATCTTTACGACCAAAAATAATTATTTTAGGTGATGTAAATTCATAAATAGTGGTTAAACCTGTTAATAAAGTGTATTCACTTAAAAATTTATTGTCTTCAATTTTTTCTTCAATTTTCCATTTATTATCAATCCATTTTAAAATTACAAAACTAATTTTCTGTCTCCAAACAAAATTTTGTTCTCTATACCAAGGATGGTAAGAATATGTATTTTCACCATTTTCTGAATGCCTGAAGACCATCATTGCGTATGACTTATCATTTTCTTTAAAATAACAGATAGTGTCACAGTTAACGAATATTTCTTCATCCGGTCCACCGGGAGTGCACTGTTTAAAGCCCTCACCAATATACAGGCCATTCCAATTACTATAACTTTCAGATGCGCTGTCTTTTTTGAAAAAATAGTAAGTTTCAGGATATAATAGATCTATCCATTCTGTTATCTTATCTTCAATAAGTGAAGCTTCTGCAGGTTTATTGAAATCTAATTTGTTTTGTGAAAAAAGTTAACCTGAGTGTAGGAGAAAAGCAATTAGAAGTATTTTGTTAAGTTGCATAGTTACTATTGAACAATGAAGGGGAGTAAGTGAATATTATTTAAAGTGAAAGGCAATTACGAAGATTATTATCGCAATTGCCTTTTATGGTTTAGCTTATCAAAGTTTAATTTAATGAACTTTATTTACTTCAAAACAAAACTATGGTTTTACTAGCCCAAACCGAGTATTTTAGCAAATTTCATCATCTCGGACAGATTGCTGATTTTTAATTTACCCATTAGTACAGCCATTTGAGGGTTTTGTTTGCCTTCGAGAATGTCGGTCAATACTTTATCGGTCGTTTTGACGGTGCATTTTGGTTCGCCAACAAAACCTTCGAGCACCTCAGCTTTACCGTTTTTAATATTAGCAGTAAAATCTCCACCGCCATCACCGGATATTGCAAAATGGAAGCAGGTTTCTTTGTCAGCAATAGCTTCAGGATTAATTTTTACCGGAAGAGACATGATAAATTCGCGAGCAGTCATAATTAAAATTTTATTGATTATTAAGTTTTTTAGCAATGGAAATATCTTCAAAATAATTTCAGCTGCTAATATATAGTTTTTTTAAGAAATCGATTATGTCTAGGAAATTTTTGCATTAAGCCATTCCAGAATATCGTCCAAAACCTCTTTTTTCTCAGGTTCATTATGCAGTTCATGAAAATAGCCATCGTAAGTGTTGATAGAATATTCACAATTGATTGCATTAGCGGCAAACGCTTCAGTTCCTTTGTATGAGGTGAGCTTATCTCCTGTGCCGTGCAGCAGCAATAATGGAACAGAGGTTATTTTATCGGCATTGGCAATAATTTCTTTGCCCCATTGGAGAAGTCCCATTCCGGTTTCGGCACTAATTTTATTATGTACCAGAGGATCCTTTTTATAGGCTTCTACAACTGCCTTATCACGGGAGATATGCTCCGGATTGATCTCGTTGGTCTGTGAAAAAGCGGGATAAATTCGGCGCATCAGTTTGCCCAAAGTAATTTTGAAAGCAGGCGGTTCGAATGCCAATTGTAGTGCAGGAGAGGTGGCGATAACACCCTTGAGTCCATTTTTCGGATTTCTGATAACATAGTTTAGCACTATGCCACCACCCATACTGTGACCATATAAAAAAACAGGAATACCCGGAAATTTTCGGGTAGCTTCACTGTGCAATTTTATAATATCATCTAAAAGCTGATCGTAATTGGCTACATGTCCGCGTTGACCTTTCGATTTGCCATGACCTACACGGTCATTTGCCAAAATGGCATAGCCCTGTTTTGTTAGAAATTCTGCCACATGTGCATATCTGCTAGAGTGTTCACCCATGCCGTGTATGAGCAAAATGATTGCCTTGGGTGTACCTTTATCGGGTAACCAACCTTGTGCATAAAGTTCTTTGCCTGCCGGATTTTTCCAGCCAAATTCGTAGTGCTGCATAGTTATATTTGGTAAATTGTATTAAAAATAGCAATTTGTTTTTTTAAAAGTTTTGAAGTATACATAGCAAAGATAAAATATTTTTGAAATGCCTGTTAGTATATTCAATACAATTTGATACCTGAGAATTATGATAACTCTATGATTATTCGTATTCAAACTCTTGCCTGAGTTTGATATTCACTTTTAATCCGGATTGTTTTAGAAAAGATCTTATTATTGATGTATTTTTTTTATTAATTCCAATAATGACGATATTTGAAGGCACTCTATAAACTCTTTAACAGCGTATAAACAAAAATCCCGCAATAATTGGCAATTGCCAAACCCAATAAGGCCAAGGTAATACCTACCGGAATCAACTCTCTGTTTTTGATGGAAGATGCAGCTTGTGCCATAAAAGGGGGACCCATAACATTTGCTACGCTGCAAATGATAAAACTATCAATATCAACGCGAAGTATAAGTGCTAAAAGGAAGTGAAGAATTAAAATCAGGGTAATAATAATGATATTAAACACTAAGTACTGCCCACCTTCATTTATCATATGACCAAAATCGGCCATATAGCCTGCACAAATACCAAAAACAAGCAGAAGGTATTGTGCAAAACTGTAAACGGCAGTCAATTTGCGAATTTGCTCAAAAA
>JBIKQC010000170.1:0-8600 GCA_044349855.1 Saprospira sp. | reverse complement strand
GGAAACGGTAACAGAATCGTTTGTCTCCAAAGCAATCTCTTGCCTCGCATTCACAGCCGGAGAGTACACCCTCGAAATTAGCAAAGGCAATGTCAGCACTTTTAATATATGGAACAAGATCCGTAAACAGATACTTTCCTTCTTTTTTTGGAATGGCAATTCTGTCGAAATCACTTGCAGGAACCAGATCACCTACGGCTGAGATCCAAATGGTATCAATCAATTCAGGTATACTGACCTTAACAGGCACTTTATGATTTTCTTCAACTGTTGGTTTGCAGGCCTGCAAGTTCAGCACTAAAAATAGAAATAGTAAAATTTGTATAGAATACATAAGATCAAAACAGTAAATTAAAACTCGTAACGGGCCAATGGAACCGTATCCTGTCCGCTAAACTCATTTTTAAGATATTTAAAATGGGCCGTCATTGCAATCATGGCAGCATTGTCTGTACAATATTGAAATGCAGGTATATAAGTATTCCAACCTAGTTTATTGCCGCTGTTTTCCAGCGCTTTGCGCAATCCGCTGTTGGCAGAAACGCCACCGGCAATAGCAACTTCTTTTACACCTGTTTCCAATACTGCTTTCTGCAATTTGTTCATGAGGATCGAGACAATGCGCGACTGAATAGAAGCACAAAGATCCGACAGATTTTCATTGATAAAATTTGAATTCAATTTGGTCTCTTTTTGTAAAAAACGAAGGACATTAGTTTTTAAACCGCTGAAACTGAAATCGAAACCCTGAACCTGAGGTTCAGAGAATTCAAAAATAGGTTTGCCTTCTAAGGCCATTTTGTCAATAATCGGCCCTGCCGGATAGCCCAAGCCCATGATTTTGCCAATTTTGTCGAAGGCCTCACCGGCTGCATCGTCGATAGTGGTTCCCAATTCCTGCATGTCTAGATAATCTCGGATGAGCAAAATCTGTGTATGACCGCCCGAAACTGTCAGACACAAAAAGGGCAGGGCAGGGCGCGGTACTTCGATAAAATGGGAGAGAACATGCGCTTGAATATGATTCACTTCGATAAGTGGAATATCGAGTGACAGTGCCATGGCTTTTGCAAAGGAAACCCCCACCAAAAGCGAGCCCAAAAGTCCGGGGCCTCTAGTAAAAGCAATAGCTGTAAGTTCCGTAGGTTTTATTCCGGCTTTCTTCAAGGCTAGATCTACTACAGGAACAATATTGGCCTGATGCGCGCGGGAAGCGATCTCAGGAACTACGCCACCGTATTCCTCATGCACCTTTTGGCCTGCAATACAGTTAGATAAAATTTCCCCATTTCGGATAACAGCTGCTGAGGTGTCATCGCAGGAGGATTCAATGGCAAGTATAGTAATATCTTTGTTCATGCTGATTTACCGATTGTTATGGAAAGGGCAAATATAGAGAATTCTAATGATTTTTGAACGGCTTTCAAACTGTATTCCCTTTCTGTTTGTTAAAGTTCATTAAGTTTTTCCATAAAACTTAATAGTAATACTATTTTTATTAAATTTGCACATACCCAACTCAAATTATATATGAAAAGGCTGCTCAGTATAAAATTTTGGCTTCGCGCCCTTTTAGTAATATTCCTGTCTCTCAGTATACTCTTTACTGCAGTGGTCGGTATTGTTTATTGGCAGCAGAAATGGATAGTTCAGGAACTTTTAGAGTGGGTAAACAAAAATTATAAAGGTGAGATTGTCATCAAAGGCAGTCATATTTCACCTTTTGCTAATTTTCCTTATATTTCAATTGATTTAGAAGATTTATTGATTTATGAAGAAAAGGAGCAAATTCACAGTCCTATTGTTTCTGTAAAAGATGCCTATTTGGGTTTTGACATTTGGACTATCATAAGCGGTAAATATGAAATAAAAAGTATTAAATTGAGCGAGGGAGATCTTAAACTGGTACAGCATACTGACGGTTCATTTAACCTAAGCAGAGCCCTTATGTCCATGAACAGCAGTTCTGATGAAGCAGATGCACCATTTGAAATACATCTGAAATCAATTGCCTTAAAAAATGTTGATGTTCACAAAATTAACGAGATTACAGATACGGAAATAGACCTCTATGTAAATAAGGCTCTTGCAAAATTCAAACAAAGCAAAGGGCATGTCTTTGCAAAGCTCGACTCAAAATTTGAGCTTAATATCATGCAATCCTGTGATACTACCTTTATAAAACATAAACATTTTGATGTACATACCCAACTTGATTACGATGAAGTTGCACAAATAATTAAAATTTCTCCATCCGAAGTAAAATTAGAGATGGGAGATTTTAACATAGAAGGTCTGCTTAATCTTAAAAATGAAATGTACAGCGATTTTAAGATTCACGGCTCCAAACCCAACTTTAATCTACTCATTGCTTTTGCTCCCGAAGAATTGATTCCAACACTGAAAAGTTATGAAAATAAGGGTAAAATTTATTTTGAGGCGTCGATAAAAGGCAAAACTGCCAATGGACAGATGCCATCTGTTAGGGCTGATTTTGGCTGTGAAGAGGGGCTAATATCCAACAGCAGAACAAAGAAAAAATTAAAGGATATGGCCTTCACAGGCTATTTTACAAATGGGGCCAAAAAGGATTTCAGTACTATGGAATTCGGCCTCAGCAATTTTAAAGCAACTCCCGATGCCGGGATTTTTAGCGGAAATCTGAAAGTAGTTAATTTTTTGGAGCCTGACATAAAGCTGCAATTAAACTCAAAATTTAACCTGGAATTTATTGCCAAATTTTTAAATATGAAAGATTTGGAGGATATGAAAGGTGCTATTGAGCTTGAAATGAATTTTCATGATATTATTGACCTTCGGCATCCTGAGAAAAGTATCGAGAAACTGAATGAATCTTATTTTACTAAATTAAAAGTTACTGATCTGAGTTTTCGTTCTGACAATTATCACCTTCCGCTAGATAATCTGAATATAGAAGCTGAAATGGAGGGGCATGAAGTCAAAATCAGCCGGTTTAATGCCAAAATAGGTAAATCAGATATTTCAATCAAAGGGACAATAAGCGATTTGCCAGCTATTTTGCACCATACTGATGATAAAATAAAAACAGACCTGATCATCGAATCAAATCTTTTGGATTTGGTAGAACTCAGTTATAATGATTCTCTAAAAAAACCTGCTATTGACGAACAGATAAAGGATTTGAGCCTTAATCTTTCTTTTTTAAGTTCTGCAAAAGCATTTACCGAATCTCCAAACTTACCCGTAGGTGAATTTCTTATCAGGGATTTTCATGCGACACTTAAACATTATCCCCACAAACTTCATGATTTTCATGCCGATATTTTTATTGAAAATGAAGATATCAAAATTGTAGATTTTAGCGGTGAAATTGACAGTTCAGATTTTCATTTTTCGGGTAAAATGAAATATTATAATATTTGGATGAATCCAAATGTTAATGGAGATACCAATATTGAATTTGACCTTGTTTCTGAACACTTGAGACTGGAGGATCTTTTCAGTTATGGCGGTGAAAATTATGTCCCTGAGGATTACCGGCATGAAGATTTTAAAAAATTGCAGCTGCATGGCCGTACCGATCTGCATTTTAAAAATAACAGACTACATTCTGCAGACGCTTATATTGACAAATTAAGCTGTTTGATGAAGGTGCATAGTTCAAGATTTGAAAATTTTAATGGTCGTATACACTATGAAGATGAACATCTTGTAGTGGAAAAACTATCCGGACAAATCGGAAGATCAGATTTCATGCTTTACCTGAATTTTTATCTTGGCAAAGATTCTGCCCTGCGCAAAAGAGATAATTATTTCAGTATAAAGTCTAATCGCCTTGATATTGATCAGCTCATGGCTTATAATCCTCCTCCTGCAGGAAATACAATGAAGCCGGAGAATCATGAGGCAGTTTTTAATATTTTTAATCTGCCTTTTACAGATATCAGAATGGATATCGATATTACACATCTTAATTATCATAAATATCTGATTGATAACCTCAAGGCTAAGTTAAGGATGCAACAGAATCATTACATTTATTCTGATGAATGTTCTTTTATAACTGCCGGCGGCAGATTCGATGTCAAAGGCTATTTCAATGGATCCAATCCCAAAGAAATTTATTTCAGCCCCGATATTGTTTTGGAATCGGTCGATTTGGAGAAACTGATGCTAAAATTTGAAAATTTTGGGCAGGATCAAATTATTTCCGAAAATCTGCATGGTAAAATAAGTTGCGGTTTATCCGGAAAAATAAGGATGCATGCTGATATGATACCCATTTTAGACAAATCGGATCTCCTGATGGATGTTGAAATTACAAACGGGATGTTGAAAAATTATAAACCCTTGGAATATGTTTCAGACTATTTCAAGGATAAAAATTTATCAAAAATAAGATTTGATACGCTGAAAAATGAATTTGAATTTAAAGAGGGTAAGCTGATTATCCCCAGAATGACGATAAATTCCAGCATTGGATTCCTTGAACTTTGGGGAGAGCAGGACCTGAATCTGAATATGGATTTTTATTTTAAAATCCCGTTGAAAATGCTTTCTCAGGCTGCTTTTCAAAAACTTTTCAAAAGAAAAAAAGAAGAAGTGGATCTCGATAAAGAAGATGCGATACAGTATCAGGACAAAGATAAAAAAATTGTTTATGTCAGTATCAACATGAAGGCTAATTCAGAGGATTACAGCATTACCTTGAAGCGGGATAAGAGAATTCGAAAAGAGCGTCGCCGGCTTAGAAACAAAAAAAACAATTAAATTTTTTTGATTGTCATATAAAATTTAGGTAATTGGGTTAAACCACTGTTAAAAATGACTATTTTTGCTTTTTAGCACAATTTTGGCAATAGAAGTAAAAATCTCTTTAACAGCAATAAAAACCAGAATTACGGAAAATCACGAACAACATAACCGTTCAGTGCCGCCACAGATAGAGACAACTCCGGCTAAAAAAGCTAAGCCCCGTCTCAATCTATTTTTGCGGATCATGCGCTTCCTATGGCTAACATTTCAGTCTATAGTGAGTGCAATGATCATTCTATTGTTTTCCGTCTGGCTTTTGTTCAAGATACCAGCAGTTCAAAATTGGCTGGCAGATCAGGCAACCGCATATCTTTCCAAAGAATTACAGACAAAAGTATCTGTTGAAAAAGTTGATATCCGACTTTTCAATAAAGCTTCTTTTAAAAATTTCTATTTGGAAGACAGAAACAAAGACACACTGATCTATGCCAACGACCTCATTGCGCATTTTGATATTTCCAAAATACTTAAAGGCCGATTTGTAATTACTCAGATAGATTTGCAGGAAGGAAAGATGCATTTTCACAGACTTAAGGGTGAAAAGGATTATAATCTGTTGGCAATACTGAAGTATTTCCAGCCAAAAAATAAGAAAAAGAAGAAATCGCAATTTGAATTGGCTATAAATCATATTACCGGTCATAATGCAAGATTCCATCTATTGGATGAAGTGGCCGGAACCGAGATGACTGTTTATGCGCCCAAGGCGGTGCTGCATTCCCGTAAAAACAACATCATCGGAAATTTTGTAGAATTCGATTCTGTTTGGGCAGACAAAGCTGATGTTAAAATAAGAATTTTTAAAGGAATTCCTTTGCAGGACTCCCTCAGGAGAAGGGCAGATGCTGATATGGTCAAACCCAATTGGAATGTAAGTGCCGATAAGGTAGTCTTTAAGGATATGAACTTTCATCTCCTAAATGAAAGACAAGGAGTTAGGCCTGAATTGCCCTTAGATTTTAACGATTTGCAATTGCAACAGGCACAAATATTGGTTGAAAAATTATCTCTTAAAGATTATACCGTTAAAGCCAATATCCGCCAATTCTCCACTAAAGAGAAAAGAGGTTTTGAAATCCGGAATTTCTATGGCAATATCATGGCAAGCTCAACAGGCGCCTATATTAAAAACTTTGAATTACAGACACCACACAGTACTATTGGGAATGAGGTAGAATTTGAATATGAAAAATTCCCCGATTTTCTGGACTTTGTTCATAAAGTAAAGCTTGTAGCCAGTGTAAATAACTCACAGGTGGCCGTTAAAGATATTATGGCCTTTGCAGCACCGCTCAACAAGGTGCCATTTTTTATTGCCAATAAAGAAAAAGTTGTTTATCTCGATTGTTATTTTGAAGGAAAAGTTGATTCCTTTACCATAAAGGATATCGTTATGAACATGGACAACACCCACTTTGAGGGTAATATGTCTATGCAGCCTTTCAAGAAATTTATGAAATTTGAAATTCAGGATCTGCAGACGAATTATGAAGACCTGAGGAGTATGCTTTCTTTTACCAAAATTCCAAAACAGTTGGCCAATCTTGGCAAAATGTACTTTAAAGGTGATTTTGAGGGCTATTTTGATAAAGAATTTAAAACCAAAGGAAAACTCATCAGCGATATCGGGGAGGGGCAGGTTGACTTAAAAATGAATCCCAGGGGCGGAATCAACAATGTTACCTATGAAGGGAATATGGTTGTCGGCGATTTTAATATGGGTAAGCTTTTAAATAATAAAGAATTTGGAAAGGTAGATGCTTATTTTAATGTAAAAGGAAAGGGACTTTCCATTGCCGGACTCAATGCTAATGTTCAGGATGGCAGAATCAATTACTTTGAATTCAGAGGCTACCGATATGATACGATTCGATTGAGCGGCGATTTTAATCAGAAAAAATTCGTCGGAACACTTAGTTCCAAAGACCCTAATTTTTATTTGAATTTGAGTGAAGTTGAAATTGACTTAAATCAGGCCAGGCCGGTACTCGACATAAGAGGAAGCATTAAAAAGCTCAATTTCTGTGAGCTTAATTTCCTGACTGATGACCTCATTTTGAGTATTGCAAAAATTGATATGCGGGTTAGAGGTAATAATATTGATGATTTTTCCGGTAGAGTCCGTCTGAATAATATCAATTTCCATAGAGGTTGGGGTGATTATCATATCGACTCTATTTTCGTTGGGACCCGTGATACCTTAAACGCCGAGGGAATCAGTACCCGAGTCATCAGGCTACGCTCCGACATAGCTACAGGTACGGTCCGCGGTCAGTTTAATATGACAGATCTCCCAAAATCGTTAAGGGGATTTGCTGAGAAATATTATACCAATTTTATTCGCAATTTCGATTTGGCTACGGCTGATTCACTTGGTGTTACAGCTGTGAGTGACAGTATGAAATTCAGTTTTGATACGCTCCGTGCTCAGGATATGCATGTGGAGCTTGTGCTGCATGATTCAAAAAAATTGACAGAAATTATTCATCACGATTTTAAATACATAAAGGGAGCTGAGCTGAAAGTAGATTATGACAGTAAACAGGAAAAATTCAGCATTAAAGCCAAAGTAGATTCACTGAAATGGGCCGGTTTTGTCATCAAAAAAGAAGAACTTGTCGGTTCCGGCACCAGAAATTATATAAATTTTGAGAATAAGGTGGAACATCTGCAGTTGAATGATTCTACCATATTACCTACACCCTATGTACAATTGAGAGGTAAAGGTGACTCCATTGCCTTTACAATTGGGGTAAAAGAAATAGGTAAGCTTGCTTCCAATATCAATCTGAACGGTGACTTACGTTTCAGTCGGCAGACAGTTCTTGGCAGGCTTGCTAAGACCAATCTCGTGGTGCTCGATCAAAAATGGTATGTTGAAGGGGATAATTATATTTCTTTTGATTTTAAAAATCAGATTCTTAAAGTTCATGACTTAGCTTTACAGGATTCTCTGAACAAACAGAAAATAGAACTTTCCAGTATTGGGGATAAAGGACTGCAACTAAAAGTGAGCCAATTTAATCTGAAACGGATTTATGAACCTGTAAAACTGCCCATGTTCGATATAAGCGGGACTGTCAACGCCTTTGTGAAAATGGAAAACGTATTTAAACAGGAAAAACTAAGTGCCACTGTCTTTTTTGAAGATTTAGTTATTAATACTGATAAATGGGAAAAAATGCGTTTGGATGTAAGGGCCGATAAATTGAAAGATACCATCAGCGGCACGCTCACGCACCAGGGACCCATTGTCGATAATATATATGGTGATTTCTTCTTTATTCCGGCTTTTGCTACCAATATAATCGCAGATAAAAACTTTGTAAATGTAAATTTTGAAGCAAAGGGGGCAAAGGCCAGAATTTTGGAATATTTCATGGTCGGTCAGCTGACAAATACACTAGGAACTGCAGATGCAAAAGGAAGAATTTATGGCAAAGCTCCAAAACTGAATATTGAAGGCTTGGGGGAGATTAAAAAATTGGAAACTACCTTTAATTTTCTGAACACCAGATATAATATAGATTCAGCGTCCATTATTTTAACTAATGATGGTTTTGCTTTCTCTCCCGCTTTGGAATATGATGAAAAAAACGAAAAGGTAAAAAGCGGAATTGTTATCAAAGACCAGGAAGGAAATAAGGGATATATCGGCGGACGTATCTTGCACAATCATCTGAAAGAGTGGGGTATAGACCTGGATCTTGTTTTTAACAACAATCTGACATTAAATACTACTGCCGATAAAAATATGCCTTTTTACGGCAAAGTTTGGGCTTCAGGAACAGCAAAAATATCAG
>JBIKQC010000169.1:0-8603 GCA_044349855.1 Saprospira sp. | reverse complement strand
CAAAAGCCGCTCTATGGCAGCAGATGCTTGCAAAAACGGAAGAATAAAATTGAATGGCAACATACTCAAACCATCCTCCAATGTCAATCGGGGTGATGTACTGATGGTCAGAAAAGATCATTTCAACTTCACATTCAAAGTTGTTGATGTTATCGACAAAAGAGTTTCCGCTAAATTGGCCGAGCCCTGTTATGAAAATCAAACTCCACCGGAAGAATTGAATAAATTCAAAACCTGGTTTTTGACCGGACAACCCAATGAGTTCCGCGATAAAGGAACCGGACGGCCTACCAAAAAAGACCGCAGAGAGATAGATGACTATAAAACCGAATTCGGCATACCTGAAATAGACGATAAATTCGTTGAAGATATAAATTCAGAAAAAAATGGTGATTTGTTCAACTTTGAATAATCTTAAATCTCTATTTGTTTCAGTTTGTTTATTTCAATGGGTAACAAAAAACTTTCTTTTAGCATTATTGAACTACTCCATAACCGCAGCCATTCAATTTTAAAAAACAATCATGAAAAATCTGTCTGTTATATTCCCTCTTATATTTTCAACCTTTGCATTATTAAATTCCTGCAGCAGTAATCAAATAGAAAATGTAGAAAAAAAAATACTCAATATTTCAACTGAAGCAAACAGAAGTATGTCTTCAGCGAAATCAAAAGCTTTAAAATTCAAATCATTGGCTTCATTTGAAAAAGGTGCTTTGGAAGGCAATACGACAGTTGAAGATTTAGAAAGTCTTGATGAAAAAAATATCAGCCTCGTAGTTTTTTATGACAGCGAAGTTGAGTGGGCCAATGTTTTCAACAGTGGTGTCTATGAAAAAACCGGAGATGAAGGCTTTAATAAATTGCTATATAAATTTAACCTTGTCATAACTGAACAGCAGGAATTTGATGACCTAAGTGAATTTTTGGTTCTGGAACCAAATACAAAGCTGGAAGACCCGATTACAGCGGCAAAAGATATTTCAAAAATCAAAGGCGTAATAATGGTACACCTTAAAGAGATTCCAAAAACAAACAAAACAGCTGAAAACGAGTTAATTTTCAATTAAAATAATAAAAGTCTCAGGAAATACCCTGAGACTTTTTTAATATTCTTATTTTTGTGCTTTAAACATACAAATTTAATATAATATGCAGCTAGATCCCGAAATACTGGAGGCAACATTTACAAATGATGGTACAGACCTCAAAACACTTTGCGAAAAGCAGCCAGTACTTTTAGTTTTTCTTAGGCATTTTGGCTGTACGTTTTGTCGGGAGGCCATGGCAGATATATCCAAAATAAAGCAACAGGTAGTTGATTTGGGGCTAAAACCTGTATTTGTTCATATGTCAACTGATGAGATTGCAGATGGCTATTTCGAAAAATATAATCTCAAAGGCACCGCATCTATCTCAGATCCTGATTTGAGTCTTTATGAATATTTCGGCCTCACCAAAGGTAATTTTGGCCAACTCTATGGCTTGAAAATCTGGATACGAGGTCTTAAGGCCGCTTGGGTAGACGGTCATGGTGCACCAAAACTAGATAAAAATTTTGGGGATCACAATCAGATGCCCGGTCTTTTTATTTTGAAAAATGGTATGATGAAAGCCCGATTTATTCATAAATCAGCAGCCGACAGGCCTAATTACCTTGGCTTTATCACTAACTTTTTAAAAAAAGAAAGTAAAGTTTAATCTAAGGCATACTTTTAAACTATTTTCAAAAGCAATTTCCCTGCTTTCACCTTTTCATTATTTTCTACATAAATATCTTCAACTATTCCTGAAACAGCAGCTAAAATGGTATTTTCCATTTTCATAGATACTAAAATAAGTAAAGGCGTTCCTTCTTCCACCTCCTGCCCTATTTCAACAAGAAGTTTTATTATTTCACCGGGCATTGGCGCTTCATAGCCACCCATAATTTTTTCCTGCTCCACCTCAGGATATCGCGGCATGAGCTTAACGTCCAAGGATCCGGATAACGGATGATGGACAAAATATTGCATTTCATCATCAGATGCAACAAAAAATGTCTGTTGAACTGATCCAATTATGATGCGGATTTCTTTATCACAGGCATGCTTTAGGGCAACTTCAAATTCCCTATTGTCAATTCTTATCAAAAAATGATTGTCTCCAATATTTCTATAAAATAACTGCAAGGCTTCTCCCTCGCAAAAAAAAGTTTCCTGCTGATTCCGGTAAAAATTATTGCGCCAGCCGTTTGGAATGCCCTTTAATAATTTAATATTTTTTTGGCGTATTCTCCACCGAAAAATCAATATTGTAATAGCTGCTTCGATTAAATGCTCAGAATTGAGTGCCAATGCTTTTTCCAGAGCAAATTTTTCGGTCAGATAATGCGTGTCATATTCCCCTTTTTGGAAATGGGGTTCGCACATAAGTTTCTGTAAAAATCGCTGATTGGTTATTAATCCCTGACAACGCAAATGTTCCAAAGCATAAGACATTTTTCTGATCACTGTTATACGATCTGAACCATGAACAATAACTTTTGCCAGCATTGGATCATAATAAACCCCAACTTCGGTTCCGGTTTCTATACCGCTGTCAATTCTTAGTCCATCCATTGAAGGACTGTACCAATCGAGGATTTTGCCACTTGCAGGTAAAAAATTATTCAATGGACTTTCGGCATAAAGCCTGCACTCAAGCGCATAACCATTCCCCTTTATATCAGATTGCGCCAAGGTCAATGCCTTGCCTTCCGCAATATTAATTTGCCATTCCACAATGTCAATTCCAGTCACAGCTTCTGTTACTGGATGTTCTACCTGCAATCGGGTATTTACTTCCAGAAAATAAAATTGTCCCTCGGCAGTATAAATGAATTCGACAGTACCTGCATTGTCATAGCCAATTGCCTTGCAGAGTCGGACAGCTGCAGCACCCATTTTTTCTCGATTTTCTTTGCTGAGAATTGGAGAAGGGCTCTCTTCTATAACTTTCTGATAACGTCGCTGTATACTGCATTCGCGTTCTAACAGATGTATGCAGTTGCCATACTTATCCCCAAGCACCTGAATTTCAATATGACGGGCAGCCGGAAAGTATTTCTCGAGAAGCAATGTACCATCACCGAAACTGCTAAAAGCTTCCCTACCGGCAGCTTCAATGGCCTGTTGCAGAAATTGTTCTTCATGAACAATGCGCATGCCTTTTCCTCCACCTCCGGCAGAGGCTTTTAGGAGAATTGGAAAGCCAATTTCATTTGCTTTTTCTTTTAGAAAAGCAGGATCCTGTTCCATGCCTTTATAGCCAGGAATCGTCGGAACATCATTTGCTTCAGCAATTGTTTTAGCCCGGGCCTTCAAACCCATTTCTTCAATAGCCTCTGGATTGGGTCCAACCCAAATAAGTCCTTCAGCGATTACTTTGCGGGCAAAACTTGCATTTTCACTTAAAAAACCGTAGCCGGGATGTATGGCATCGGCACCGGCAGTTTTTGCTGCAGCAATTATTTTGTCAATATGCAGATAAGATTCTGAAACCTGTAGAGCATTGAGTGAAATAGCGATGTCTGCTTCTCTGACAAAAGGCATTTGAGCATCTGCAATGGCATATACTACCGCCGATCTGATGCCAATTTTTCGGCAGCTTCTGATGATTCTTAGTGCTATTTCGCCCCTGTTTGCTATAAGCAGGCAGTTTATATTTTTGTTCATAATTCTCATTTTCTACAATATTCGGAAAAAATGCGGAAAAGAACAATACAAATTGAATTGAGCTTTTGAAAAAGTAATTTGATTTAGGCAAAACGCAAAAAAGCCTGACAAATTTCTTTGTCAGGCTTTTATTGTGTCGGGGTTGCAGGACTCGAACCTGCGACCCCCTGGTCCCAAACCAGGTACGCTACCAACTGCGCTAAACCCCGATTAAAAAAGAATGAAAAATAAGTGGCGGAGGAAGCGGGATTCGAACCCGCGGAACCACTTTCGCAGTTCGACAGTTTAGCAAACTATTGGTTTCAGCCACTCACCCATCCCTCCTTGAACTTTCTCAACATTCAACACATCTTGTAAAAAGCTGCGCTCTTATTGTGATGCAAATATAGGTCATTTTTTGTTGCATCCAAACATTTGAGTAAAATATTTCACATTTTCCGAAAAAATACTGTTATTATTATCTCGACCAATTGTGCTTTTAAATATATTACGTTGAAATACATAGATTTTAAAAAAAGCCATTTTAGCTATCATTGAATAATTTTTTAAAAAATGATTGAAAAAATAAAATTACTAGCTTCAGAAATGAAGCCAATGCTCTCTGAGATTCGTAGACATTTACATAAAAACCCAGAAATTTCATTCTTTGAATTCAAAACAGGAAGATATATTGCCGATATTTTAAAAAAATGGGGAATCGAATTCAAAGATGGGGTGGCAGGGACAGGCGTATCCGCAAAAATTTATGGTAAAGATCCGGAAAGCAGAACTATAGCACTCAGAGCCGATATAGATGCACTGCCGATTATGGAGGTAAATGACTGTGACTATAAATCTCAAAATGATGGTGTCATGCATGCCTGCGGACATGATGCTCACACGGCTAGTCTTTTGGGCACCGCTTATATACTACACAAATTGCGGGAAGAATGGTCAGGAACCATTCAGTTAATTTTTCAACCCGGTGAAGAAAAATTACCTGGCGGAGCTAGTTTGGTATTATCAGAAGGTTGGCTTAATAATCCAAAACCGGCTTATATGTTAGGACAACATGTAGAAGCTGACATGGAAGTAGGAAAAATAGGTCTCAGAAGCGGTATTTTCATGGCTTCGGCTGACGAGATATACATAACTGTAAAAGGAATAGGCGGTCATGGAGCAAGGCCAAATCTTTGTATTGACAGTATACTATTAGCTTCCAATCTTATTGTCTCTCTTCAACAAATTGTCAGCCGCAGAGCAGATCCTATAATGCCTTCTGTCTTGACATTCGGGAAAATCCATTCTAATGGGGGGGCAACAAACATTATCCCTACCGAAGTGTTAATTGAAGGTACTTTTCGTAGTTTTAATGAGAAATGGCGTTTTGAGGCGCATAAAATGATCAAAGAAATGTCAGAAATGCTATGCAGTGCCATGGGAGGCTCCTGCGAAGTTCGTATTGAAGTCGGTTATCCGTTTTTGAAAAATAATGATATTTTAACAGCTGAAGTAAAAAAAGCAGCGCAACTTTATCTTGGCAATGAAAATGTTTTGGAGTTGCCTCCCAGAATGGGTGCAGAAGATTTTGCATTTTATTCACAGGCAATGCCGACTTCATTCTATCGCTTGGGAACTAAGAATCCAAATGGAACTGGATTGCATACGCCCTCATTTGACATTGATGAAAATGCACTGGAGATTGGAGCAGGTTTGATGGCATGGTTGGCCATAAGAGATTTGGGGAAATAGCGAAAGAGGCTTTCTTTGAAAAGACTTAAAATTAAAGTGTATTTATATCTACCGCAAGGTAAATCTGTTTATTTTTGTTAAAACAATCATTCAAATTATTTTTGTTGCATGTCGAAAAAAGCAAAACAACCTGCGGGTAATATTGCGGGTAAAAAAAGTTTGGCCTACAAAATATTGCTCTGGGGACTGAGTATCTTTCTTGTTTTTGTGGTTAGCCTTATCGGCATAGCAGCATTCTATGAAAAAGGAATTGGGGCCCTTGTTATCAATGAACTTAAAAAGTCATTAAAAACAGAGTTGGAAGTAGAGTCGGCCGAATTATCACTTATATGGAGTTTTCCCAAAGCATCCGTCACCTTAAAAAATGTGAAACTGAAGGGCATGGAGAAGAAAAACCCTAGAGAACTGCTTTCTGCAGAGGGAATTTCATTGAGATGCAGTATGTTGGGACTAATTTTTGGTAGTTATAAATTTGATCAGATTGAAATAAAAAATGCAAAGCTATTTGTATATCAAGACATTAATGGTCTAGTGAATTACGATGTTTTCAAATCGGAAAATGAGCAGACCGAGCCTACAAAGCTCGATTTATCTATATTGAATGCCAAAATGACAGATGTTACTTTGGAGTATATTGATGAAAAATTAAAACACAAAATAAAAATTAAAATTTCGACCTCAAGCTTTTCCGGAAATTTCACCGATGATCGCTATGATTTGGATAGCGAATCAACTATTATCTCTGAAAACATAAGTATTGGCGATGATGAATTTCTTAAAAACAAAGAATTGAGTTACAATGCTGTAATTGACATAAATAACAAAACTAATAGTTATAGTATCAAAAAGCTTGAACTGACTGTAGAAGGCAATAAATTTGAAACGGAGGGCAATTTTTCCTCTTTGAAAGATGGCTTAAATCTTGACATCTCTATGAAAAGTGATAAAGCCAAATTAGGCTCTCTCATTAAGTTGTTACCAGCATCATTTGAAGCAAGTTTGGGTGGATTTGAGAGTAATGCCAATCTCAATTTCGATGCAAAGTTCAACGGTTTATACTCAGCAAATTCAATGCCCAAATCAGATATTAAATTTGGGTTAAAAAATGGGCGGGTAACACATCCTCTTCTATCCGGATATATAAAGGAAGTAAGTTTTGACGTGAGTTATAACCACAAAGGGGGAAGCAATAAAAGAGATGGAATTTTTAAATTGGACAATTTCAAGGCAGAATTGGGGGGTAATCCAATTGACCTGAAAATGACAATGACAGGCACCCAAAATCCACTTATTGACTTCTCTTTCAATGGTATCATTCCTATGAAATCCGTTTACGGTTTTTTTGGTACTTCTGCTTCCAAGGGGCAGGGAAATATCAAAATCGACGAATTGGCCCTGAAAGGAAATTTGGAGGACATTATCAATCCAAGAAAGATCAGCCGGGTAGAACTGAGTGGTGCAATGAGTTTTGACAATGCCGGTATTGTCATGAATGATGTACCTTTGGTTTTTAAGGAAGGCAATATTGAACTTAGAGACAATGTGCTCAGCATTAAAAATTTACAGCTGAAGTCAAAAGAAACAGATATGCTCATGGAGGGCAGTTTTCGGAATCTGCTTCCTGTTCTTTTTTCAGATTCTACTAATTCACGACAAGCAGAATTGGGTTTTGAAGCAAGCATAAAATCAGGAAAAATAGATGCTGATGAATTGATGGAAGCTTTCATCACCAAAGCAGAAAGGCCCGGCAACTCTGAGCTTACAAAAGAAGAATTTAAAGATTCTATAGCTGTTGTCAAAAACGAAAAAAGGGAATTTGTTACGCAGTTCCTGAACGGTACTATTAAAGCAGAAGCCGGAGAAATAAAATATGGCAAAATTGTGGCAAGGGCCTTTAAAGGTCAGTTGGTTTTTGAAAATAATATCCTCAAAATCATGGGCGTAAGAGCCGATGTATTCAAAGGAAATGTGGGATTGAATGCCAAAGTAATTTTTGAAAAAGAAACACAGCTCCTCGCCTTTTTCGACTGTGAAAAAGTTGACATGTATGATCTTTTGGAAAAAACTGATAACTTTGGGCAGACAACATTGACCTCCAAAAATCTGCGCGGATCTTTAAATTCTATAGTAAAAATCAATTCCTTCTGGGATTCTACGGGTACTTTTTTGGATAATAAACTGAATGTAATTGCCGATGTAACACTCACGAAAGGTGAACTAATAGACTTTGAACTCATGAAAAGCTTGGGCAAATATGTTAAAATGAAAGACCTGGAGCGAATTAAATTCAGCGAGCTTAAAAATCAGTTTATCATACAAAATCGCAGTTTTATCATCCCGGCCATGTTTATACAGAGCAATGCCATCAACCTGACAATGGGCGGAAAGCATTCATTTGATCAGGATTTCGACTATAAATTCAAGATCAATGCCGGACAGGTTGTGGCACAGAAGATGAAAAAGCACAATCCAAATTTAGCGATGATTCCGGCCAAACAAAAGGGTATTTTCAATATTTACTGCACAGTGAGCGGCAATGTTACAAAGGAACAGTACAATTACAAAGTCGGTAAAAAACATGGCAAAAAACAGTTGGCCAGTGACCTGAAAACAGATTCAAACCAATTGAGTAATGTTTTAAAGGCAGAATTTGAAAAATCCGATTTATTTAAGGCTGCAAATTCAGTAGTAGATCCTGACAATATTACCAAAAAAATCTCAAAAGTTTCCGAACCTGATGAATGGGACGATGTCCCTGAAGGTAAGGAAGAGGATTTTATAGAGGGCTTTTAATAGTGTTAATTATCAATGATTAATTATAAATGGTTAATTATAAATGGTAAATTATCAATGGTTAATTGATACCTGATACCAATTAAAAATCTTTATAGAGCTCTCGTCTTTGGGACGAGATCGGTTCATCTTTCAACTTTCATCATGCATAAGTTCGAAGTAATTACTTTGCGACTTCTGCGTTTTCCTTTAAATATCGATCAAATACAAAACCTTTACGTTAAAATATAGATTAAGTATGTGAATCAAGGGTTGGATTTTATAAAACTAATATATTCACAAAACCTTGTTAAACAATCAAACAGGTCACCCCTACGGGGCTTTTTTTTCATCTTATTCAATTATAGCTAAGAACATTTGACTCCTACGGAGCCATTTTTCACT
>JBIKQC010000168.1:0-8618 GCA_044349855.1 Saprospira sp. | reverse complement strand
ACTGCTTCTTATCAGTTGAGCAATGCAGCTACTGCAACTGTTTGGGATGTAACCGATCCATACAATGTTGAACAACAGCTACACAATGGCAGCAGCTTTGGCGCTCCTGCTGATATCTTGCGCAGTTTTGTCATATTTGACGGTTCTAATTTTATGACGCCAACGGCAGTAGGTTCAGTTGCCAATCAGAATCTTCACGGAATTATTACAGCACCGCAACTGCTCATTGTTTATCACCAAAACTTTCAGGCAGCAGCATTGCGTCTTGCCGCACATAGGGCCGCACATAGCAATATGACTGTTCTCGCTGTAAATGTTGCTCAGATTTACAATGAATTTTCTTCAGGATATCCTGATATCACTGCAATCAGAGATTTTGCCAAAATGCTTTATGACCGTTCTTCCGGGAACGATTCTCTTCGTTATTTACTGCTTTTCGGAGCCGGTTCATTCGACTATAAAGGTTTGAATCCTGCCCGCAGCAGAGACAATAATTATATCTTGGCTTACGAAACAGATACTTCTGACGACCCGCTTAAAACCTATACTTCCGACGATTATTTTGCATTATTGGACGATGGAGAAGGAAATATGGGTGCTAACAGTCTGCTTGACATTGCTATAGGACGTCTACCGGTAACTTCTGCAAGTGATGCAGAGGCGGTTGTTGATAAAATCATACGTTATGATACCGATCCTGAATTACTTGGTGATTGGAAAAACAGACTTACCTTCTTTGCTGATGATCAGGACGGAAATCTGCATATGAATGACACTGAGGGCATTGCAGCTAGCGTTGCAGCACGTGATTCAGTTTACAATGTAGATAAAATCTATTGCGATGCCTACCCGCAGGTGAGTACCTCGGGCGGTAGCCGCTACCCGGATGTTAATGCTGCAATTTTGAGAAATATTTTCAAAGGCTCTTTGGCTATGACCTATTTGGGTCATGGCGGCGCCGACGGATTAGCACAGGAGCGCATTTTTACTACCTCTGAAATTAATTCATTGGATAATCAGTACAAGTTACCGCTTTTTGTAACGGCGACATGTTCATTCGCGCCTGTTGATGACCCGGAATATACAAGTGCCGGTCAGTTATTGATTCTGAATCCCAGTGGCGGAGCTATTGCGCTGCTCACAACAGTGCGTGTAGTATTGGCCGATGCCAATGAGTACCTTGTGCGCAAGACTTTTGAAAGTTTTTTTGTCAGAGTGAACGGCAGAATGCCAACAGTGGGTGAGGTTTTACAAAATGCAAAAAACAACAGTGGGGTTCTGAGTGCCTCAAATACAAGAAAATACCTTCTTTTAGGAGATCCATCAATGACCTTGGCATACCCAGAACAAAGAGTAGTAACTACAACTATCAATGGTAATCCTGTGAGTGGCAATGACACTATCAGAGCATTGCAGCGAGTGACTATCAGCGGAGAAATTCAGGACAACAGCGGCAATCTGCTCAGTAATTTTAACGGTACTGTCTATCCTACTGTTTTCGATAAGCCTGATACAATCTTGACCCGCGGCAATGATGCAGACAGTTATATCAGCAGTTTTCCGCTACAGAAAAAAGTAATTTTCAAAGGTCGTGCAACTGTAGCAAATGGTCGTTTTACTTTCTCGTTCATTGTTCCGGTTGATATAAATTATACGCTGGGATACGGGAAACTTTCCTACTATGCTGACAATGGTACAGAAATGGACGCCAATGGTGCTTACCTCGATATTCTTATTGGCGGTACCGATCCGAATGCAGCCAGTGATGACCGTGGTCCGGAAGTGAGTGTTTTTATGAATAACGAAGATTTTGTTTCGGGTGGAATTACAGATGAAAACCCTCTCCTTTTTGTAAAACTGAAGGATGACAGCGGTATTAACACTGTAGGTAATGGCATTGGACACGATCTTACCGGTTTGCTTACCTATATTCAGGATGAGCATGAAAACATTTACAGCCTAAATGATTTTTACGAGGCCAATATGGATGATTTTACTTCGGGTACTATTAATTATCCTTTGCAAAGTCTGCCCGTAGGCAAGCATACCATGAAAGTAAAAGCATGGGATGTTTATAACAATATGGGCGAAGGTTCTACTGAATTTATCGTAGCTGCCGATGCAAAAATGGCACTGGCACAGGTACTCAATTATCCAAATCCCTTTACAACACATACAGAATTTATGTTCGAGCACAATCTGCCCGGTCAGGAATTGGAAGTACTCATACAGATTTTTACCGTTTCAGGTAAAATTGTAAAAACCATCAGTCAGGACCTCAGTACTGCAGAAAACGACGGGTACAGAGTTAGGGGTATTGAATGGGATGGCCTGGATGATTTTGGCGACCGTCTTGGCCGTGGGGTTTATGTATATAAAGTTACTGTTCGTGCAACCGGTCCTGCTCCAAGCGGCAGCGAAGAACCGACGATTCAGAAAAACAGCGAATACCAAAAACTGGTTATATTAAAATAATTGCGCGCATGTGGCAACGCCTGTATGTACAGATTTGGCAACTTTTAAAAAGTTGTCAAATCCTGTGGGCAAGAGCGCGCGGACGAATAAAATTTTTATTATTTTTTTTTGATAGGTTAACTGTTATCATTAGCAACTATTCACAATATTATGTATTTTTGTTTTTTAAACCAAACTGACAGACTATGACAGAAAATATACACAAGTAATTATTTTATTGAATCTGACTTAATTTATTTATGAGCTTACGATTTTTAAAAGCTTGTGGTGTATTGGCTGCGCTGCTGTCTATATGTGCCGATCAGGTATCTGCACAATGTGTTCTGAAATTCATTAACGGTTCTCAGCAATTGGTTCAGCCTGATGGAAGCCCCTGTTCCAATACCATTATTACCGCTGTACCATTTCTAAGAATAATTCCTGATGCCCGTTTTGGTGCAATGGGTGATGTAGGTATTGCGGTAGATCCCGACCCCAATACTATGCACTTCAATTCTTCCAATCTGTCATTCGGCGCCAAAGACTTCAGCTTCTCTGCTACCTACACACCTTGGCTGCGTGCTCTGGGATTGAATGATGTATTTTTAGCCTATCTTTCTACATACAAACATATTGACGACCGACAAACTATTGGCGGATCACTCCGTTATTTTTCATTGGGTCAGATTCAATATACAGACGATCAGGGTAATCCGCTGCAGATGGTTCGTCCCCGTGAAATGGAATTGGCGTTTGCTTACTCACGTAAGATGAGTGAAAATTTTTCTACCTCACTTGCTTTGAAATATATTTTCTCGTCATTAGGAACAGGTGCTGTGAATGGTGACATTCTTACACCTGCTCACGCTTTTGGTGCCGACATTTCATTCACCTACAGACAGCCGTTGAAAATAGCCGATAAAAAGGCAAACCTGAATTTTGGTTTGGTATTTTCCAATCTGGGTTCTAAAATTTCTTATACAAAATCAGCAAATCGCGACTATATCCCTGCCAACTTTGGCTTCGGTACAGCATTTGACTATAATTTTGATGATCATAACTCATTGACAATTGCTGTTGATATTAATAAACTAATGGTGCCTACTCCAATTCCACGTACTATGGAAGACGATCAGGGTAATTTTGTAGCAAATCCTGAATACGATACTGACGGTAACGGTATCCCCGACTATAAAGAAAAATCAGTTCCTGTTTCCATTTTCTCTTCTTTTGGCGATGCCGCAGGCGGTGCCGGTGAAGAATTCCGCGAGCTGATGTATTCCATAGGAATGGAATATTGGTACAACAAACAATTTGCTGTACGTTTTGGCCATTACAATGAGCACAGAACCAAAGGTAACCGCAAGTTCTTTACAGTAGGTTTGGGTATACGCTATAACATCTTTAATATCAATTTCTCTTATTTGATTCCTGCTGTTGCTGCCCAAAGAAATCCTTTGGACAATACGCTGCGATTTTCTCTGATTTTCGATTTCGGTCAGGCGCCAATGTTCGATAAAAAGAAGAAAGGATAAACTCCTTATTGATCTTTAATCTTTGATCTTTCCTCTGAAAATATAATATCTTTGCATGGCTGTTTCCAAAGGAAGCAGCCTTGTCTTATTAATCTGACATTATATTAATATGAAAATTCAGACAGTTTCGTCCAAATGGACCTTTTTATTTAAATTAGCATTACCGCTGCTTTGGCTTATTATCATGGGTGGATTGAGCCTGCTCATTGCCTTTTCGCCACTCGACAGTCTGAAAGGCCCTGTCAGTCCAATGACTGCAAAATTACTGGTCATTTCATTTTTCTTTTCTATACTTGCCATGCTGTATATCTTTTACGGACGTGCCAAATGGGTGGGGATGACCGATTCCTATTTATATATTTCCAATTTTTTCAAATCCTATAAATATACCTATGACAGTATTGAAAGATTTGAAGAGGTATATATGGTATTCTTTACTAAAGTAGTGATTCATTTCCATCAGCCCACAAAATTTGGCAAAAGTATCTATTTTGTAAAAAGTCTGTACTGGAAATACTTTTTGGAAAAACACCCGCAGGTATTGGAAGCCATGAGCGGAAAACGGACCGGTGCGGAGGTTATTACTGAGACAGAGAATAAATAGTATGATAACAACCATTATTATATTAGAAGCCATTTTGATAATTCTACTGACAGGTACAGTGCTCTACCTCTTTTCCCTTCTTAGAAAATCAGAAACCTATCGAAAAGAAATCAGTGCTGAATTCGGCACTTTAGAGGCAAAGGTCAACCACCTGCAGCTTGAAAACTTGGAATCAAAACTGAATCCCCATCTTTTCAAAAATGTTTTGAATTCTATTCAATCTCATGCTTATCAGACCTACTTTGCACTTGATAAACTGGCTAATGTATTGGACTATATTCTTTATGAAAGCAAGAATCGCTTTGTAAGTCCAAAGGAAGAAATCGAATTTGCTGTAAACCTCATTGATATTCACAAAATAAAAGTAAGCCCCCTTTTCGAGCTCAAAGTAAAGCTTAAAATAGATGAAGAAGATCCCCTCTATAACAAGGCTCTGCTGGCTCCGCTCTTATTGATAGACCCGATAGAAAATGCATTTAAACATGCCGATCTCCAAAGTCAGGATGCTTTCATTTCTATTATTTTTGAACTTAAATCCGGCCTGCTTCAACTCCTGGTTTCAAACAGTGTGTCGCCAAAAGTTCCATTAATAAAAACGAATAGCGGTATAGGTTCCGACAGCTTGGAGAAAAGGCTTCGAATTATTTACGGCAATAATTTTAAATTGGAAAAGTACAGAGAAGGCAATGTTTTTATCACTCAGTTAAAAATAAATCTGCGTGAAGACCAAACTCAAATGTTTACTGCTAGATGATGAGCTGCCAGGCCTAACTTATCTGAAAATTCTTTGCGAACAGATTCCGGAATTGGATATAATAAAGGCTTTTAATGACCCTGTTCAATTTTTGAAAGAATTTCAAAAATTGGACTTCGACCTCTGTATTCTGGATATTGAAATGCCCGGACTGAATGGTCTCGAGATTGCAAACCTGCTCAGAGGCAAACTCATTATTTTTACCACCGCCTACAAAGAACATGCTGCTGAGGCCTTCGATCTGGATGCAGTTGACTATGTGAGCAAACCCATAAAAAGAGAAAGACTGCAACAGGCTATTAATAAAGCACTGAAGCGGACAGATAAAAATAATTCCAAGAATTTTATACAGCTAAACAGCGACAAAGGCAAATCTATTCTATTCTTTGACCATATTTCCTATATTACAGTTTCTGAAGCAGACAGCAGGGATAAAACTGTAAGAATGCAGGATGGATCGATACTCGTCCTAAAAAATATCAGTTTTGAAAAACTGATTAAACAACTACCTGAAACGCAATTTTGTCAGGTCAATAAAAAAGACCTGATTGCCCTCAAGTGCATTCAACACTTTACACACGATGAAATTGTAACAAATATTCTGCTGCCCGGTGGACATTTTATCAGACTCACGCTAAGTGAAAACTTCAGATATGATTTCTTAAAGAAAATCAATTCGTAAAATATTTCATTACAAAATTTTACTGTCTCATTTCATTTGTCAGCTTTTTAACTTCAACCTTCATAAAAAAGGCGAAAAACTCTGTATTTTTGGTACCTAACTGAAATTAATCGGGGTATGAAATTATCAAAAAATCTCTTATTCTACCTAATCACAATAGGTGTTGCATTCCTTGCCATTTATTGGATTGT
Organism: Saprospira sp.; assembly: GCA_044349855.1. Classification (GTDB taxonomy): domain Bacteria; phylum Bacteroidota; class Bacteroidia; order Chitinophagales; family Saprospiraceae; genus Saprospira. Next base: position 2,398 of record JBIKQC010000168.1, on the reverse strand, counting down.
AGTGCTTGGCAGCAAACAGGAGTTGGGAAGAAATATTATCCTCCCTAAAAGTAGCAAAGGGCTTTGGAACGAGTTTACAGATACCTTGCTTCATAATCTCTCGCATCCGCTGGCCATTTTACTTGCCCAAATAATAACAATAATTCTTGCCGCCCGATTTCTGGGTTGGATTTGCAAAAAGATAGGTCAACCAACGGTAGTCGGTGAAATTGCGGCAGGCATTTTACTTGGCCCCTCCCTGTTCGGATTGTATTTTCCCGAACTGTCCAATACACTTTTTCCAACGGCCTCTCTGAGCAATCTGGGCTTTCTAAGTCAGATAGGACTTATACTTTTTATGTTTGTTGTAGGCATGGAACTGGATCTGAAAGTATTAAAAAATAAGGCTCAGGATGCAATAGTAGTAAGTCATGCCAGCATTGTTTTTCCTTTTACATTGGGTATGATTCTGGCTTATTTTGTGTATGATTCATTTGCGCCGGACAATATTCAATTTATATCTTTCGGACTATTTTTGGGAATAGCAATGAGTATAACGGCCTTTCCAGTTTTGGCCAGAATTGTACAGGAAAGAGGCATTCATAAAACAAAACTTGGCGCAATTGTCATTACCTGTGCAGCGGCCGATGACATTACAGCCTGGTGTATGCTTGCAGCAGTCATCGCAATAGTAAAAGCCGGTTCTGTAATCAGTGCGTTTTTTATTATACTGCTTGCCGGTCTTTATGTAATATTTATGTTATTCGTTATCAGACCTTTTCTGAAAAGAATTGGAGAGCTGCATGCCTCCCGCGAAAATCTGAGTAAACCTATTGTTGCCATTTTCTTTCTTGTTTTACTAGGGTCTGCTTATGCAACAGAAGTAATAGGTATTCATGCACTTTTTGGAGCCTTTATGGCAGGGGCAATCATGCCTGAAAACAGCAAATTCAGAAACATATTTATTGAAAAAGTGGAGGACGTATCTTTGGTACTGCTACTTCCGCTGTTCTTTGTATTTACGGGTCTACGTACTCAGATCGGGCTTTTAAATGAATGGTCCCTATGGCAGGTAACCGGTATGATTATCCTGGTTGCAGTAGTAGGCAAATTTGTTGGCAGTGCGCTTGCCGCAAAATTTGTAGGTCAGGGCTGGAAAGAGAGTCTTATGATTGGTGCATTGATGAATACAAGGGGGCTAATGGAGTTGGTGGTGTTAAATATCGGCTATGATTTAGGTGTACTTAGCCCTGAAATCTTTGCAATGATGGTCATCATGGCTTTGGTAACAACTGCGATGACCGGACCGGCACTCGACATTATCAACTACTTCTTCAAAGAAAAGCCGCAAAATGCTATTCCCGATGAGCTCAGCAAAGCTGTAAAATACCGTATTCTCATTTCTTTTGGTAATCCCGAAAGAGGAAGTACGCTCTTGCGCCTTGCAAACGGACTCGTCAGTAAGCTGAAGGACAACGCCTCCATTACTGCTATGCACTTGAGCCCCAGTACCGGACTGAATCAATATAACATTGAAGAATACGAACAGGAAAGTTTTGCACCAATAGCAGAAACCTCTTTGGAACTAGGTCAAAAAATTACAACCTATTTCAAGGCTTCCAATGATATTGATGCAGACATTGTTGAAACAGCCAATAAGGGAGAATACGACCTGCTGCTCATCGGATTGGGACAATCTATATTCGAAGGCAGTCTTTTGGGTAAGGTTTTGGGATTTACAACAAAAATCATCAGTCCTGACAGGCTTATCAATAGCATGACCGGTAAAGGAAAACTGATTGAAAACTCGCCTTTTGATGATCGTACAAAACAGATTCTGACAAAAAGTTCTGTACCTGTAGGCATTCTTATTGACAAAGAGTTAAAAGCGCTCAATCAGATATTTGTGCCTGTTTTTGAAAAAAATGATACTTTCCTGATCAGTTATATCCAAAAATTAATCAACAATCTTGGTGTTCAGGTGATTATTCTTGACGCGGCGGGTCTTATTAAAGACAACGCCGAATTGAAAGAATCGATCAGAGCGATAGAACAGATTGCCCCCAATCATATACATCTTACTGATATTAAAATCGTCGGAAAAGAGCTTATGGATAATACCGATCTGATGCTTATCAGTTTGGAAAGCTGGAAAAAGCTGGTAGATTCACAGAGCATCTGGTTGAATTTTACACCCTCAACACTGATCATCAAACCGTAAATAATTAAATACCTATAAATACCCAAAGCTAAAGCATTGGGCTCAGTCGGGTGCTGTTTTCCTTCGACCGAAAGGTCTTGGAAAAAGTAAAGCCACCAAATTATTCAACCATAATTGGGGTTATTTTATCGCCGCTCTCAAAAACTCCTGCCAGCTTTTGGCAGCATGGTAATGCTCCATTACATATTCCAGCAAATC
>JBIKQC010000166.1:0-8695 GCA_044349855.1 Saprospira sp. | reverse complement strand
AATGGAGATGCCGTTGTTGGTCCATTGTAAACTTGTACGAAGTCGCAGCATGTCTCTACCGTCAACGCCGAAAATATAAGCCGTATCACCTGACCGGCTGTAGCCGGGTTTATCGTAAATACGCGGTCTTCGCTATTGCCATAAACCCCGCCTGCACCACCTGAATCATAGATTGTTCCAGAACAGGTAGTAGCAGTTCCCGACGCTGTGGACATCGTGTAAGTTTGTGCGGACAATGAAGCTGTAAAAAGGAAAAATGATAAAATTGTGTATATTAAATTTTTCATAGTTTTAAATGTGTTGAAACTTAAAATAGGGAGAATTACTGAGGGGCTATGATAATTAAGAAATCTGTTCCGTCAAAACGGTAAACCTGGGTGGTTTTGGAGAAAAAGATCATGTGATACTTCAAGGGGTTGAATGTAAGTTCATTAAACGCTGCATCCCTTGTCAGACTTGGGTTGTCTTTATTATTCAGATTACAGGTTGAGAGCAAAGTATATTTTTCATTGCGTCCCATAGGCGTTCTGGTATATCTGATTCTTTCATTCAAAAGAATCTGAAATGCCTGCCTTAATTCGGGATTATTATCGAAAAATTCAGGTCGATAAACCTCATCAATTTTATCATCTGCCGACATTTGAGCTGTAAGCTGTACTGATAAAAAGATTCCAAAGACGAGTAAAAAGAACTTCATAGAAAAAAGGGGTTGGTAAAAGTTAAAAAATAAAATCTATTCTAAATATTTGTTTGGGAGAAATAAAGACATTGTCATGGTATAAAAAGCGTTTCAAAACATAGGCAACATATGAGAAATAACAGTGTCAAAAAGATTAATCTTTTACTGAATTCTTCTTTCCTAATGCATTGTTCTTTCATTAGCCAGCGCACACGTGAATATGGATATTTCTGACTAAAGTAGAATTAACACAAACATAACAAAAAAATATTTATTTATTCAGAAAGGCTGTAAATTAATTATATGGTATATTTGCCTTGATATAATTATTTCTATATGGAAGCAATTACCTTTACACAATGCAATTCAAAGAAGTAATAGGTCAGGAAAAACTCAAATACCATCTTATCGACACTTTTCGTGCCGGCAGGACAGCTCATGCTCAAATTTTTTTGGGAACAGAAGGAAGCGGACAACTGCCACTGGCACTGGCTTATGCACAGTTCCTGCTTTGTGAAAATCAAAGCGAAAATGATTCCTGCGGTCAATGCAATGCCTGCAGAAAAGTACATAAATATATACATCCCGACCTGCATTTTTCTTATCCGACTATCGGTACCGGAAAGATCAGTACCGATTTTGTAAAGGAATGGCGGGAAATTCTGAATGAAACAGGCCCTTATTTGAGTGTCATGCAATGGCTGCAGAAAATGGGCGCTGAAAATCAGCAGGGGAATATTACCAAAAACGAATGTGTTGATATTGCCCGAAAATTCAGTTTTACCAAAGTGGAGGGCCGTTTCAAAATAATGATCCTTTGGATGCCGGAGTTTTTGGAAAAAGAGGGCAACCGACTGCTCAAACTCATAGAGGAGCCCGAACCCGAAACAGTATTTATTTTGGTGGCAGAACGTCAGGAAAAAATTTTGAATACCATTCTGTCTCGCTGTCAGCTCGTGAAACTTTCTCAGCCAAGCGATGAAGAAATTACCGCGCGCCTGCTTCGCGATCAAAATCTAAATGAAAATCAGGCCCGTCAGATTGCTTTTTTATCGGAAGGGAATTATACAAAAGCTGTGCAAATGGCCACTGACGGTACTGCCGACAGTGATCTCTCCACGCTTTTTGCCGACTGGTTGCGTGCCTGTTATCTGGGACGTGAAAATATAGTATATTGGGTAGAGTATTTTAACAGCGGCAAGCACCCGACCGATGAAAAACGAAAGCCCATCAGTATCGGCCGTAAAGAGCAGATTCTCTTTTTGCAATACGGACTCTTTTTTCTGCGGGAACTCACTCAGTTGAAACTGAATCCGCAGGGGCAGTCCCGCCTTTCACAGGCAGAACAGAAAACGGCCATGGGACTTATAAAACTGCTTTCAATCGCACAGATTGATAAAATCGTAAGACTTTTTGATGATACCATCTATTTTGTAGAAAGAAATGCAAACGGGAAAATCCTTTTTATGGATGCCTCCCTACAGATACACAGACTCTTCAAACCATTGCCATGATCGGATTTTTCGATTATTTGCAATCGGTTTACCCCATTTCCAAAGCTGCTAAAGAAGTGTTGGAAGAAATTTGTACGGAACTGCATTTTGATAAAAATGAGGTGGTACAGCCTATTGGGCACAGCTGCCGGACAATTTACTTTGTAAAAAAGGGTGCACTGCGTATTTTTTATTACAAGGGAGAAATAGAGGTTACTGAAAGTTTTGAATTTGAAAATGCAATAGTAGCAAGAGTGGAAAGCCTATTTACGGAAAGCCCGTCAAGAAAGGCCATTCAGGCACTTGAACAGAGCGATCTCATCGCTATTGGTGCACCAAAACTCTTCAAATTGTATGACCGTTTTCCGGAATTGGAACGCTTGTTCCGAAAAATCTTTGAACAGCTGCATGTCAATACCGTAAACAGAATTGAAAGTCTGCAGTTTTACGATGCAGATGAACGCTATTCCAATCTTTTAAAAGAGCGGCCCGATGTCCTGCAGCGGGTTCCACTCAAATATATTGCCTCTTTTTTGGGGATTACTCAGGTGAGTCTGAGTCGAATTCGGGCGAAAAAGCATTGATTCCAGAATTCAGTCTTATCTCTTTACGAACTTATCATTTGTTAAATTTTCTCAATTCAATTCGACCTATTTTTGTAAAAATTTACAGAAATGGACAATGTAAAACTTGGATTGAAAGAAAATTGGAAACAGTTTACGCTGCTGGTTATTATCAATGCCTTTGTAGGAGGCATGGTAGGACTGGAACGCTCCATATTACCGCAGATTGCTGAAGAAGAATTTGCAATTGCTGCTAAATCGGCCATCCTCTCCTTTATTGTCGTATTTGGCATTGTGAAAGCTATTACAAACTACTACACAGGTGTGTTAGCCAACCGCTTCGGGCGAAAAAACCTTTTACTCTTAGGTTGGATATTTGGAATTCCCATTCCATTTATACTCATGTTTGCGCCCGACTGGTCCTGGATTGTAGCTGCCAATGTACTCTTGGGGCTTAATCAGGGACTTGCCTGGTCGAGTACAGTAGTCATGAAAATTGACCTCGTAGGGGAAAAACAAAGGGGCTTTGCGATGGGCCTCAACGAATTTGCAGGTTACCTCTCGGTAGCTGCAGTGGCCTTTTTTACAGGTTGGATTGCAGATAATTACGGACTTCGGCCCTATCCCTTCTATATCGGAATTGCCCTGGTGATTTTGGGATTGCTCGGCAGTTGGTTTTTTATTAAAGATACAAGGCATCATGTTGCCAAGGAGACCGCTACAAGTAATGTTCCACTGCTGAAAAATGTATTTTGGGATACTACCTGGCGGCATCCGAATTTGGGATCTGTTTCACAGGCCGGGCTCGTCAATAACCTTAACGACGGCATGGTTTGGGGTATTTTTCCAATATTGTTGGCTGCCAAAGGTTTTGAGTTGGAGCAGATAGGAATTATCACTGCCGTTTATCCCGCTGTTTGGGGCTTAGGTCAGTTGTTTACCGGTAAAATGGCCGACCATTTTTACAAAAGAAATTTATTGTTTTGGGGGATGCTGCTTCAGGCTATTGCACTTATTGCCATGGTCTGGTCAAATTCGATGCTTGTTTTTATCATACTCTCTGCCATATTGGGTTGGGGAACAGCAATGGTTTATCCGACTTTTTTGGCAACAGTAGCAGAAAATACACATCCGGCCGACAGAGCAAAAAGTATCGGAATTTTCAGATTATGGCGAGATCTTGGCTATGCCGTCGGTGCTGTACTTACCGGTGTTATTGCCGATTTGTGGAATCTGGAATCAGCTATTTTCTTTATCGGTTTTCTAACATTTATATCTGCTTTTATCATTCTGTTCAGAATGCAAAGGATTAAAAAACATATTGATTGATTCAATTTTTTTATAATAAAAAATAACAAAAGGGACTTTTTTTCTTTGATTGAACTAAAAAAAAATGAAAAATAACGAACCTGTTCTTTTTATAGGTCCAAGATGCACAGCATTTTCCATTGGATGAACTTAAGGCAGCTTTACATTACTGCCTGCTTCAAGGGCGGCGGCCGCTCCAAATCAGGTTAATTGCTAGCTGAATTGGGCTTTAATATAGGCTTTCTATGCAGTGGAACCTTAGGATGGTTCGACAATTGAATTAATATAAGTCCCGTTCTTTCCTTTTTACCGACTATTTTGTAATTTTGTATTTGTATATCCATATTTTTGGGAAATATACACTGCGGTGATTGTGATTGACAACTCATTATAAAATAGGATTATCGTCAATTCGGGAAAAGTCAAAGAAGGAAAACTAAAATAAAGAGCATTATTCTGCTTTTTACATTTGAATTCTAATCAGCATTTTTATAATACTAAGCTATTCTTTTTGTTGCTTTTCGAGTCCCGTTTCTTTATCTTTTTATCTTTTAACTTCAATTACCTTTATATATGGGATGTTCGAGCTGCGGATCGGGTGGATGTTCAACCTCTGGTTGTGGTAGCAGCGGTAGCTGCGCCTCCGGCGGATGCAACAGAATGAATACTTTCGACTGGCTGGTCAATATGGAATTGCCTGAGGCCGATGCGTTTGATATTGTAGAAATTACGTTTAAAAACGGTGTGCGAAAAGAATTTTTCCGCAAACCAAGTTTTGTGGATGCAATTACGGGTGACATGGTTGCCGTAGAAAGTACAGGCGGCGGTTACGATATTGGGCGGATTTCCCTCTCGGGAGAGCTTGTCCGCCTGCAGATGAAAAAACGCAGAGTTAAAGCCAATGCCATTTTGCCCAATATTTTACGAAAAGCCAATGAACGCGATATTGAACGTTTGCAGGAAGCCCGTGACTCTGAAAGAGAAACAATGATCAAGGCCCGTGCTATTTCAGGACAACTTGAGTTGGATATGAAAGTGGGTGAGGTAGAAATTCAGGGAGATAAACGTAAAGCAACTTTTTATTACACTGCAGAAGGTAGGGTTGACTTTAGAGAACTTATAAGGATTTATGCCCGTGAATTCAAAGTAAAAATTGAAATGCGTCAGATTGGAGCCCGTCAGGAATCTGCTATTATTGGAGGTTTGGGACCCTGCGGACGTGAGTTATGCTGTTCAACCTGGCTAACCGATTTTAAATCAGTCTCTACAGGTGCAGCGCGTTATCAAAATTTAGCTATAAATCAATCCAAACTTTCAGGACAGTGCGGTCGTCTGAAATGCTGTCTCAATTTCGAGTTGAATACTTATTTGGATGCACTTCGTGAGTTTCCAAAGAATCCGGAAAATCTCGAAACCTTGAAAGGTTCAGCATTTTTATTAAAAACGGATATTTTTAAGAGAATTATGTTCTTTGCTTACCGTAAGGAATACGGTGCGCTCGATGTTTACCCTGTGGGGGTAGAGCGTGTAAAAGAAATTATGGCATTGAACCGCAAAGGCATAAAGCCGGATGATTTGCTTACGGAAGCTATTGATAAAGGCGGACGCGGCAAAAAAGAAAGGGGCGGCGGTGATGAATTTATGGATGGTTCAGGTTCATTGGAATTGAGTCACCTTGAAGATAAAAAACGTCGCAATAATAAAAAGCGTCGCAACAACGGAAACGAAAATAGAGAGGGCGGACAAGAACCGAGAACTGAACAGCGAGGACCGAAACCGACACCTAAAACGGAGCAAAAAACTGAAGTTAAAAAAGAATTGAAAGCTGAAAATCCACAGGGTGAAGGCCAGCAAAAAGGTCAGGGTCCGGGCGGACAGCATGGTCAGGGTGGTGGAAACCGAAACCGGAATAAAAACAGAAAACCAAATCCGAAAGGCGGTGAACAAAAGGAAGGCCCGCAGGGTGAGAAAAAAGAAGGACCGCAGGGAGGCGAGAAAAAAGAGTTGCCAAAAATAAATCCTGAAGGGAATAATAACGGCAACAAAGAAGGCGGTGAAGGTCAGCATAATCACAAAAAGCCCAGACAACACCATCATCACAATAAAAACCGCAAGTTTAATCCCAATAAAAAGGGAGATGGCGGACAAAATCCGAACAATGAAAAAAAGGATAACCAATAAAATGTTGCTATTTTTTGCCTTTTGTTCTTTAACTGCCTGTCAAAGTTATTACTATGACGAAACAAAAGAACTTAAGGCTGCTGTTTGGTCCTATCAAAACCCAATTAACTTCGATTTTAAAATTGAAGATACTACTACTGTTTATAATATCTACTTGGAAGTAGAGCATAGTGCTGAGTTTCCAAATCAGAATATTTATGCAAAAGTGCATGTTCTTTTTCCTGATGGAAAGGACCGTCAACAGCAGGTTTCACTTGAATTAGCCGATGGGAGAGGGGAATGGCTGGGAAAATGTAGCGCTAAAACATGTACCAGACGATTGGCATTTATGCCCAACGCTGTATTCGATCAGGCAGGCGCTTACAGTATAAAATTTGAACAATATACCCGAAAAGAATCTGTAGAGGGTATTAAAAGTCTTCGCCTTATCGTTGAAAAAGCGAAAATAGACAAGGAAGAAAAAAATACTAAGAAAGATTTAAAAAAGTAAAACGTGAAAAAGCAAATTTTAACAGCATTACTGTTTGTTTCTGCAACCCTGTTTTTTGTTGCATGTGAAACAGACAAACCCAAGGGTAATGATAATAAACCTATAAAAATAAAAGTGGATGCTCCAAAATTCAATTCCGACAACGCCTATAAATATATAGAGCAACAATTGGCTTTTGGTCCTCGAGTTCCGGGTTCAAAAGGGCATGACAGTTGTGCCGCCTGGTTAGAAACTACCTTAAATTCTTTCGGGGCGACAGTGACCGTGCAGAAAGCTGAGGTAAGCGGCGGATCAAAAAAATACAATATTAAAAATATCATAGCTTCTTTTAATCCTTCTGCAGCACAGCGAATTTTACTTTGCGCGCATTGGGATACCCGTTCTATGGCTGATCAGGACAGCGAGAGAAAAAACGAACCGATTCCAGGGGCTGATGACGGTGGCAGCGGAGTAGCTGTACTGATGGAAATTGCCAGAACATTGGGCGAAACTAAGCTTAAAAATATTGGTGTTGATATTGTACTCTTCGATGCAGAAGATCAAGGAGACTCCGGAAACAGCTTTAAACGCGAATCCTGGTGCCTTGGCGCACAATATTGGAGTAAAAATCCACACGTTCCCAACTATAAAGCCAACTTCGGCGTCTTATTGGATATGGTGGGCGCCCGCGGTGCCCGTTTTCCAAAAGAAGGGGTTTCTATGAAGCATGCTTCCTTCTATGTGGATAAAATATGGAATACAGCAATGGAACAGGGATTTAGTGACTTTTTTCAAAACCGCGAGGAACGCCAGATTGTAGATGACCACCTTTTTGTCAATGAGATCAGGAAGATCCCTACGGTAGATATTATTCACCTTTCGCAGGATAGCCCTACCGGGTTCGGCTCGCATTGGCATACACATAAAGATAACATCGACATCATCAGCAAAAGCAGCCTTTTGGCAGTAGGTCAGACGCTATTGCAGGTCCTTTTTGAAGAGGATGCTCCTGTGAAATAATTATTAGTCCTGAAAGATAAAACCAAAATAATAAACTTAACAATTTATTACCCATGCTGATTCCTAGCCTTATCCTAAAACAGCTTTACACCTTCAACAGTCTCAGTAATGTAGACGGTGCTGTGAAATTCACTTTAAAAAATCGTTTGAGTGATGCTCAGATGACCGGACTGAAAAGTGTCCGAATCGGTGATCATCAGTTGTCTCCGGCTGCAATTACTATTGTTATGGGCGACGGCAAAATGGTAAGTCCAATTGACATCAGTGAGCAAAACCCTGTCAATTTTCCGGTAAAACACAGTCTTGATATGATTTGCGCCATGCCGCACCTTCTACCTGGGAAATACGAACTGGAAATTATTTTTGAAGCCTCACCCTTCGGTGAATTGATACTGAAGGTGGAAGATGGTATTTCCAGCGACAGTAGTGAACGCCCATCCATTCCACGCGATAAAGTGGATGATTATTCTGCAGGCGCTATTAAAACCCGTCAGCAGTTTATCAAAGATTTTACGGGCATGGAGCCAAAGCATATCACTAATTTTTCTTTCGATCCGCATACAGTTCTGGGCAACTGCGAACATTTTGTTGGTGTTGCGCAAATTCCATTGGGTATTGCCGGCCCTATTATTATTAATGGTGAACATGCAAATGGTGAGTTTTTGGTGCCTATGGCAACGAGCGAAGGAACATTAGTAGCATCTTATAATCGTGGTATAAAGGTTTTAAATCTTAGCGGTGGTGCCAAATGCACTGTTCAACGCGATGCCATGCAGCGTGCTCCGGTTTTTGTTTTTGATGATGCCCGTGCCGCCCGCGATTTTGTCGATTGGGTAAAAATGAACTTTATCAAAATTGCAGAAGAGGCCGAATCTACTTCAAGTGTAGCACGTCTTCAATATATAGATCCTTATCTGTCCAATAAATTTGCTTTTCTTCGTTTCAATTATTCAACCGGCGATGCAGCGGGACAGAATATGGT
>JBIKQC010000165.1:0-8696 GCA_044349855.1 Saprospira sp. | reverse complement strand
CCTTCTGAAGAACTATTGGATGGTTTTACTAAATTTCTTTACAAGGCTAAATTGAAAGGCAAATTTAAATAACATTAAATACCAAAAATCAGAAAAAGAAGTATCTGCATATCTTAACGATAAATGTTTTTAGGTTCTTAGTTTAGACATTAACGGTGGATTAACCTCAACTAAAATTCTAAATTACTTACTGTTTACACATAAATCCCAACCAAATAAGTCAAATAAGCGTATTATCTTTAGTAATGGAGCTAATATCAAAAATTAAATTGGATTTGGGATGATTTTGATGACAAAATTAAGCTATAAATAGCTATTTCAATATGAAAAAAATCTATATAAAATTATTCTTCTGCATGCTTCTGCTTTTTGCTTTCAACAACGCAAAAGCAACACATAATAGGGCGGGTGAAATTACCTACCGGCAGATCGGACCACTTTCCATTGAGGTCAAAATTACTACTTACACAAAAATCAGCGGGCAGGCCATTCATGCCGACAGGCCTTCTTTGGATATTCATTGGGGTGACGGAGCAGTAAGAACCATTCCGCGAGATAATTTTGTTATGGTACATCCTGATATTCGTCGAAATGAATATATCGCTACCCATACCTATCCGGGACCAAATCCGGGTGGGCAGCCTTATATTATTTGGATGCAAGATCCGAACCGTAACGAGAATATATTAAATATCAGCGGTGGAAACTCCGTTAATGTAGAATTTTATTTACAGACAGAAGTCTTTTTGTTTGCAACCTCCATCTTCGGGTTCAACAGCTCTCCCATTCTTTTGGAACCTCCGATTGACTTTGGTGTAAAAGGTCAAATTTTCATGCACACACCCAACGGTTATGATCCGGATGGGGACAGTATTGCCTATGAACTCATAATTCCAGCCAGCGATGTAGCCACACCGGTGCCAGGTTATCAGCCGGTTTCTGACATTGACCCCGGTCCATTGAACAACTACACTTTTAATGTCAGAACAGGTCTTTTTACCTGGAATTCACCTCAAAGAGCAGGCGAATACAATATAGCTATTTTGGTAAAATCATATCGCAATGGTTTGTATTTAGGTGGTATAGTGCGCGATATTCAAATTGAAATCAGGGATGCGCAAAATACACCTCCTCAACTGATTGTACCTGAAGAAATATGTGTCGAAGCAGGATCAGTTATTGATTTTGATGTTATTGCCACAGATTCTGATATTCCGCAACAGATTGTTACACTTACAGCTACAGGCGGTCCGCTGGAGCTGTTGAACGGACCTGCTACCTTTGCAACAGTTAACGGTTTTTCTCCGGTTGCTTCCCGATTCCTTTGGCAGACAAACTGTTCTCATATACAACAGCAACCTTATCAGTTGGTTTTTAAAGCAAGAGACACTTACACTCAAAACAATGGTAACGTAGATGCTTCTTTGGCAACCTTCAAAGTTGTTCTCATTAAAGTAATCGGTCCAAAAATTGAAAATCTTCAATCCAACGTCTCCCCCGGTCAGGTAAAACTTACCTGGAATTCACCTTATGCCTGTACAAATTCGCCTAACTTCTTGGGTTTCACAGTCTGGAGAAAAAACAGTTGCGACCCTTTTGAAGCAGACAGTTGTGAAATCGGCTTGGGTGGAAGAGGTTATACACTCCTGAATTTTGGCAATATGGTAACTGTGCCGGTTGGCGCTTCCTACGAATATTCCGACAATACGGTTCAGCCGGGTTCAATTTACAGCTATAGAGTTTTGGCGGAATTCGCCACGCCATTGGCCGGAACCAGCAATTATCACAGCCCTGTTTCAGGTCGTCCTTCCGATGAAAAATGTGTGCAGATGGCACAGGATCTACCTCTTATAACTAATGTAGATGTAGAAACGACAGATCTTACTACAGGTGAAATTCTTGTTCGCTGGGCAAGACCACGTGCCGGTGAATTGGATACACTGATCAATATCCCGCCTTATCGTTTCGAGCTGTTCCGCTCTGATGATATGACCGGATCCAACTTCTTACTCAATCCTATATGGAGTTCTCCGGTTTACAGCAGTTATTCGGATATGAGCGATACTACAGATTATTTGGATTCAGGCTTGAACAGCAAAGAAAAACCTTACAGTTATCGGGTAGCTTTCTTTGCTAATATTGATACTTTAGGTTTTACCAGCTTGGCATCTTCAGTATTTTTAGAGGTAGCTTCCTCAGACCAGACAAATTTACTTACCTGGTCACATAATGTTCCATGGACTAATACCAAATATGTCGTTTTCCTCGAAACACCAACAGGCAGTGGCAGTTTCACTTCTTTAGACACGGTTTACACACTTTCATATTCACACAATAACCTCAATAATCAGGAAACTTATTGTTATTATATTGAAAGTACAGGTTCTTATGGTTTGCCCGATATATTGGATCCACTCATCAATAAATCTCAAATTGCCTGCGGCACGCCATTAGATACAATGCCTCCCTGTCCGCCAATTGCAGTTGCTTCCGTTTCCGGTTGTGAAAATATATTAGATGATTCAGATAAGGAAGATCGCGGTTTGTGCGAAGGTGATATTAGAGAACAGAATATGATGTTTAATGAAATCCGCTGGAAAAAACCAACTGACAGCTGTGGTTTGGACATTGCAGGATATCGACTATATTTCCAACCTTTCTGCACAGGGCCATTTGAAATGGTTATGGAATTTGCCAATCTGGATGACACGCTTTATCTGCATCAGCCTAACAGCGGTAATTTGGCCGGATGTTATTATGTAACTGCAGTCGATTCAATAGAAGGAAATGCAGGTGGCAACGAAAGTGCTCCGAGTGCAATTGTACAGACCGACAACTGTCCTTTCTATGAACTGCCTAATGTTTTTACTCCTAATGGTGACGGCGCAAATGATTTCTTCAAACCATGTTTACCGTATCGTTTTATCAGCAGTGTAGATTTTAGAGTATTCAACCGTTGGGGTCAGCAGGTTTTCCAAACATCAAACCCTGATATTCAGTGGGATGGAACTGATCAAAAAACCGGAAAACTGTTGGCTGAAGATGTTTATTTCTATGTCTGTACCGTAAATCAGAGCTGTATTGAATGTACCGTTTTAGAACCCTTGAAAGGAAATATTCATGTAATTCACGGCGGCCGTTAATATTCTGTAAATTTCTACGTTATTAAAATAGAATATGTCCTTGCATTCTTAATGAAAAGTACTATTTTTAGACTTCAAATTATATTCTGACCATTATTAATAATTTAATATGAATACAATTATCTTGTTTTTAGGCTTTTGGGCATCATTTTATAATACAGGAAACACTATTACTGCAGAAGAGGTAGCAACACGTTACTGCAACTGCGGTCATGAAAACAAATTGCCCGCATTGGCCAAAACTTATGTAGAATCAATTGACCTTACAGCAAAAGAAAGCGCAAAATCAGAATATATTCAAGCGATGCGCAAAACTCAGGAATGTATTAAAATGGATGAAGTGCAGTTAGCTGTACGTCAATTGCCAAGACCTGAACGCAGTCAGTTCGAGAAAAAATTGATGAAAATTCTTACTGAAACCTGTTCAGATGTTGCAAGTTCACTTCAGGTTCTAAAATAACCCTCAGTTTTATAATTGTTTATTTCAATAACATAATAACCCTGTCGAATATTTTTCGGTAGGGTTTTTTATTCTAACAACTGCTCCATGAAATACCTGTTTATTATATTGTATTCATTTTTCTTATATTCCTGTACTGCTGACAAGGCGTCTGAAATGGGCAAAAAATGGTGTGAATGTAACAGCGAAATGGGCAAATTATTCGGCAACTACCTATCAGCCCAAAAATCAGACAATCAGGAAAAAATGACAGAATTTGCCGCTTTGGTTCTTAAGGAGCAGTCAACTGTTTTGGAATGTCTGGGTGGCGAAAAAGCATTATTAAAAATTAATGGGGAAAACAACGATCCGAATTTCCAGAAACGTTATGACAAAAGCAGAGAAAAATATTGTCCTGAGCTTGTCAAGCTATTAAACACAAAGTAAAATATAATAAATTATTAAATGTCATTAACCTATACTAAATCCGGACTTTGGTTCTCTGCTGTCAGCTCCCGCGGATGGTCGGCTTGGTTATTGGCATTTATCCTTACTGCCTTTTATATCTGCATATATTGGTTTCCGTCAATACTCGGATACCATGAAAAAGGCCTAAACTTTGGGCTGATCGGACTATTTGACGGATTCAGCCGCCTGATGAACGGAAAAGCTGCTACACAATGGTTTGTTTACGGTGTTTTTTATACCGTTTTTGTAGTCGGATTTGGTGTAAAATTTATCCTTAAGTACCGGCACAGTCGATATCAGGTCATTCGAACCCTATCTGTTATGTTTTTTCAATTGGGTTTTGCCTTTTTAATTCCTGAACTGCTCTCAAAACTTCAGGCTCCCGAAACAGCCTATTTCGGGAAAAACATGGTAAATATGTGGCCGCTCAACTACTATTTTTTTGAGGAATGGCATATCAAAAATATGCTCTCCGGCGGAAATTTAGGATTAACGATGCTCCTATTGGGGATAGCAATGATTTTTGTCATTTCACCTATTCTGACATTTTTCTACGGCAAAAGATGGTACTGCTCCTGGGTTTGCGGCTGCGGAGGATTGGCAGAAACTGCAGGTGACAGTTTCAGGCATTTGTCGGACAAAACAGAATTTGCGTGGAAAATAGAACGCTGGCTGATTCACAGTATTCTGGTTTTTATTTATGTAACAACGGTAGCCGTTATCTATACTTTTCTGAAAAATGAGCCTAATTATCTTATCAGTAAAGATACTTTTATATATGGAACTGCAGCCTTTACTGCTGTTATCATCGGGCTTTTATTTCTGTACAAACGCAAGGAGATGGACAAAGATGCAGTCTTTACTATGTCGGCATTGGGCATTGCCCTTGTAGTTATTTTATTGATAAACAACTTATCCGGAGCAGGCCATATTTTTTTTATTGACAGTTATGTACTGCGTTCCTCGTACGGGTTTTTTATCGGCGCCGCCTTTTCAGGCGTCATTGGTGTTGGATTTTATCCAATTCTGGGAAGCAGGATCTGGTGCCGATTCGGTTGCCCAATGGCAGCAATTTTAGGCCTGCAGCAAAGGCTTTTTTCCAGATTTCGAATTACCACAAATGGAGGTCAGTGTATTTCCTGTGGCAATTGTTCCAATGTCTGCGAAATGGGCATAGATGTCCGCGCTTATGCGCAAAAAGGCGAAAACATCGTAAGGGCATCCTGTGTAGGTTGCGGCCTCTGCTCAGAAGTTTGTCCCAGGGGTGTTTTAAAATTGGAAAACGGGCCGCTTGATTGCAGAATCAATGAAGCTGAGGCAATGCCAATCGGGAATGATTTGAATCTGATTGATATCTTATTGAATAAAAAATAGTATTATTTTGCATATATCTGTCATCATCCCCGCCTACAACGAAGAAGGCTCTATCGGTAAGGTTGTCAACGATATTCCTAAAGAAATTGTCAGAGATATTATTGTCGCCAATAATAATTCAAAAGACAAAACAGCCGAAGTTGCAGCGGCTGCCGGAGCAATAGTTTTAACAGAAAATCGACAGGGTTACGGTTATGCCTGCCTTAAGGGGATGGAATATCTGCAAAATTTGGATATAAAACCTGATATAGTCGTATTTTTGGACGGCGATTACTCTGATTATCCGGAAGAGATCAGTTTGGTCATCGCTCCAATTTTGGAAAATGACATGGATATGGTCATCGGTTCCCGTGCCTTGGGCAAAAAAGAAAGAGGCAGTATGACAATTCCTCAGGTTTTTGGAAATTGGTTGGCAACAACTATGATCCGATGGTTTTATGGTGTAAAATTTACTGATTTGGGCCCCTTTAGGGCGATAAAATATGATAAACTTATAGCATTGGGCATGTGCGATAAAACCTACGGTTGGACCGTCGAAATGCAGGTAAAAGCAGCCAAACAAAAAATGAAATGCACGGAAGTAGCTGTCAATTACCGCAAAAGAATTGGCTATTCAAAGGTTTCCGGAACCATAAAAGGCAGCTTCATGGCAGGTTATAAGATTATCACTACTATATTGAAATACATATGAATCTGATTATTATCCTTTTTTATATTATTCCATTAACCTGGCTTTTTCTATACAGTTTGGGGCAGCTTAATTTGGTTTTTTTGTATTGGACTAATGGTAAAAATAAATCAGTGGTTCTTAAAGCCTTGACAGATAACGATCAACTGCCTTTTGTTACGGTACAGCTTCCGATTTATAACGAGCTCTATGTCGTTGAAAACCTGTTGGACGCTATCGGAGCTTTTGATTATCCTCTTGACAAATTTGAAGTTCAGGTTTTGGATGACTCAACTGATGAGACGGTAGCAATTATTTCCAAAAAAGTAGCTGAACTAACAAAAAAAGGCCTCAATATAGTACATATCAGTCGGGAGGAAAGAACCGGATTTAAAGCCGGGGCATTGCAGTACGGCACTACATTGGCAAAAGGTGAATTTATTGCAATTTTTGATGCAGATTTCAGGCCCTATCCCGATTTTTTAAAACGAAGTCTGCCCTATTTTAAAGATGACAAAATTAGTGACAAAATAAGTGAAAAAATTAGTGACAAAATTAGTGACAAAATTGCACTGGTACAGACAAGATGGGTTCACCTGAATGAAAATTATTCTCTGCTCACAAGGGTTCAGGCTATTGCGCTGAATGCTCATTTCATTGTTGAACATTTGGCAAGAAACCGCAGCGGGCTGTTTATGAATTTTAACGGCACAGCAGGTATATGGCGCAAAGCAGCAATTATGGATGCTGGCGGTTGGGAGGCTGATACACTTACAGAAGATATTGATCTGAGTTATCGGGCACAGCTGAAAGGCTGGTCCTTTGCCTATGTTCCTGAAATTGAATGCCCTGCTGAGATCCCGATTGACATGAGTGCCATGCGTTCACAGCAATTCCGTTGGGTAAAAGGACCGGCAGAATGCGCAAGAAAAAACCTTGGCAGAGTTTTTAATGATAAAAAAATGAGCATTTTTCAAAAAATACATGCCTTTTATCACCTCTTAAACAGCAGTCTTTTTATTGCCGTATTTATAATGTCAATCTTTAGTTTACCACTAATTTTTACCCTCAATAACATTGATTCTCCTTTCCTTATTTCATTGAATAAAATATTGAGTTTTGGTATATTTTTTATCTTTATTTTTTTCTGGACAGCAAATCAGCATATTAAAGGCAATTCTATTGCCGCAAATCTTCGATTTTTGCTTATGTTTCCCTTACTTTGGATGATGTCATTGGGGCTATCTATGTACAACAGTTTTGCAGCTTTTGAAGGATATATCGGTAAAAAAACGCCATTTATCAGGACGCCAAAATTCAATTTAATAAAACAGGGAGAAAGTAAAAACAATCAGTATATCAGTCAAAAACTCAACCCATTTGTCTATTTTGAACTGCTTTTGGCAGCTTGTTTCCTGTTAGGCATATTAGCAGCATTTTATTGGCAAATTTATGCGCTGATGCCTTTACATATCGGTTTATTTTTGGGCTATAGCCTAATCTCCGGATTTTCAATATATCATAACAAAAGAGGAGCCTGATGCTTAAAAAGGAAAGTTATATCAATTTAACGGACTTTGGCTTTCTGTTTTTGTTTGCTGTCACAATCGGCATTTTAGGTTACACTGTTGCCCGAACTGATTTTATACTTTATATCAGCCTATATACTGCTGCTTTTAGCACATACGGACTTATAATTTTCAATGCCTTTCAGCATAAAAATTTGAAGCTTTGGCAGCTATTGGCAGCTGCTCTTTTTGTCAGACTTGCATTGTTAGGCATGCAGCCCAATCTATCCGACGATTTCTTTAGATTTGCCTGGGACGGCCGACTTTTGGCCGCGGGTATCAATCCCTTTTTATACAGTCCGGAGGAATTGCTCGACAGCCAAGTTTATAAAGATCTCCAACTCGATAAGCTTTTTTATGGGGATCCCATCAACGACTGGTCTTATTACAACGGACTGAATTCCAAGCCCTATCACAGTGTTTATCCAACTGCCTTGCAGCTCGTTTTCGGATTTTCTGCCCTACTTTTTCCGCATCATCTTTTGGGGCAGCTCATTGTCATGCGCCTTTTTATCATTTTGGCAGAATTGGGCACATTTTATTTCACAGTCAAAATATTGAAAATCAGAAAACTGGATGAACGATTACTGCTCATTTATGCCTTTAATCCGCTCATCATTCTCGAATGGACCGGCAATATTCATTTTGAGGTCTTTGCCGTTTTCTTTTTATCGGGAGCTGTTTATTATCTGCTTAAAAATAAAATTACTGTCTCAGCGCTTTTCCTCTCGGGAGCTGTTGTCTCCAAACTCATCCCACTGCTGTTTCTTCCCCTCTTTTTCGCCTTCACGGGCTGGAAAAAGGGCAGCTTGCACAGTTTCTTAACACTGATTTTCAGTGCACTCTTGCTATTGCCTTTTTTTGCGGATGGCGCTGCCATTGCAAATCTGGGCAAAAGTCTGAATCTCTATTTTGCCTCATTTGAATTGAATGCTTCTTTTTATTACCTGATTCAGTATTTATGGGGCTTTTTCGCTGAATATTCCGACAAAAATCTGATCGTAAAACTCCTGCAGTTTTCATTGATTCTGTTCATC
>JBIKQC010000164.1:0-8698 GCA_044349855.1 Saprospira sp. | reverse complement strand
GAACAACAATCACAGCGATTCCGGGGGCAGTCTATCAATGGATTAATTGCGATAATGGCAATCTGCCTATTAGTGGAGAAACATCACAAAGTTTTACTCCGCTAGTAAATGGCAACTATGCAGTAGAAATAACATTAAACGGTTGTTCAGAAATTTCTGCCTGTACAAATGTGTTTATTTCAGGTTCAAATGTATTTGATTTGTCAAAAGTTGTTGTATATCCCAATCCTACAAAGGATAAAACCCTAATAGATTTTGGAATTGATTTACAGTTTGCTGAACTTTCGATTTATGCTATTAATGGTAAGTTATTAAATAAAATTAATACTCAAAATAGCCGACAGATTTCAATCTCACTTGAGAATTATTCAGCTGGATTATATTTTATTGAAATCAAGACCAAAGAGGGCAAATTTTCAGTTTTGAAAGTTTCGAAATTATAAACTTAACCACAAGAATCGGCTCTAAAAAAATGGCTGCCTCCGTCTTTGGAAGCAGCCATTTACAATTATAAAGAATTGCTGTTGTAATTAGTCTTTAGCAGGCATTTCAACAGCTCTTTTGTAATTGCCCAACCAGCTTTTACGAATGTTCAGCTGCTTTTCGCTTGCTTTGTCATCAATATTAAAAGCATGTTTTTGAGCAGTTTTAACTACTTTAAGATTGCCCTGAAGATTCACTTCTTCCAAAGGAAGCGGTTCTACAGTTTTGCCTTTTTTGATCATTTTTTCGCGTTTTTTCATCTCCTTGGCAGGCAATGCTTTTTCGCGGAGTACCGTAATTTTAAGGTCGTTTCCGACAGCGGCACCCATAGCATAGTTCTGAAGAACATCCTGCACATTCATCAAGGTGAGTTCTTCGCCATTCCATACTTTGAAAAGGTCATTTTTCTTTAGGCCCAATTCTTTGCCAAAATCATCCAAAGCATCTTCAGACAAAAGTTTGAGTCTTGAAGTTTTGGCATCGAAAGTGAAGCCTGTCTGCGGATTGAATCCGAACAGGGAAAGTTCTTCACTGAATCCTTTTTCACTGTAATTGATGCCGGCTTCTTTCGTCAGTTCAGCAATAGGCAGTGCAGCAGTACCTCCGACATGCTTCATCATAAAATCTTTGATTTCTGGAAAACCGCTTACAGCAGCCATTTCGCCAAAGAACTCATCATCTTTGAATGGTTTTTGAATGCCGTATTTTTTGGAAAGATCTACCATCAGGTTCTGTATACCGTATTTTCCACCGGAAAGAATAAGAAGTTTCAGGTCAACACACATGCCAATCAGCGCACCTTTCATATAAACATTGCCATATTGTTTTTTATTGACATCCAAACAGGTTTTGCTCATCTCTGTGAAGGAAATGTCATTGTTGAAATAGTCTCCGGTAGCCATTTTTTGAGACATCTGATTGAGGAAGTGCTCAATTGATACCAAACCCTGTTTTACCTGTACATGCTGAGCTGAATATTCAGTCACACCCTCATACAACCAAAGGTGCTGCGACATTTTCGGATCGATAAAATCGAAATAATGAATTTCTTCAGAATGTATGGAAAGTGGTGTAACAATATGAAAAAACTCGTGTGCAGCTACATCGCGTAATGTCTGCGCAATATTTTTGGGTTCTCCTTCAAAAAGACAGTAGAAAGAAGAGTAGGAGTGTTCCAAAGCTCCGGCTGAACGGGAAAGATAATTTTGTCCGGCTTTGTTTAAGAAGATGATAAAGGCGTATCTATCAACAGGCAGATTGCCACCCAAATATTCGCGTTGAGCATCCAAAATCGGAAAAATATCTGCAACCAGTTCGCTTGCTTTAATTTTTTTGGTAGGGGAGTAAACCTGTATCAGCACCTCGGCATTGCCCACTTTGATAATAGCTGTATCAGTTTCAGCGAACATAATTGGTGAATCAACAAGCAGATGATAGCTTGAAGCTTCAAAGATATCGGTATCGGCATCCCCTCCAACTCTTTTCATGGCCGTTCCGCCAAAGAAATTGGCCGGTCTGTCCACTTCAATTTTGATTGGGCTGTATTCCATCCCTTTGAAAAATCCGAAAATGCCATGATTATTAAAAACAAAAACTTTATTGGCATCTATATTAGTACCAGCAGGTTCAAAAACTACATTATCCAATTTTGTATCCCAGCTGTCTTCAACCTTATAGCTGATTCTGCGCAATGATTTTGCATTGGAAATTTCCCAACTGTTGTCATTGGCATGCAAGACCTCAAGCTCCTTACCTTCTGCATTATAGGCTTTAAATTCTGAAGCAAAGCGGCCAAAATTATAGATACTGTAAGTGCCGGGCACCATTTTAGGCATGTGGAAAGAGACCTTATCCTCTTTCATTTGCGGAACAGTCAGCTCAATAGTGAGTTTGTCATCTGTTACCTTGTTTAAATCGACCTTGTAATAAAGGGCATCGACTGTTTGCGCCTCTGCGAAAACTGCACAGAACAATGCTGCCGAAAAGCTTAATATTTTTTTCATTGATTCGCTATGGTTTTTATTTTTAAAATGCTGTCAAAATGCTGTCAAAATTTATCCACACAATATTAAGCCAATGAATCCTGGCATTATAGTTTTTTCGATTGATGATAATAAATAATAGATAAGTAATTATAAATCTGAAATCATCTTAAATTATGCATCTTTCAATAATTATTATCAATGAATTATGCTACGAAAGTATTTTCAGTAAAAGGCCCTGCAAATGTTTTTAAGGTTGCCTTTTTTATTTGCGAAGCCGAAAGCTCAAACGGAATTGAAAAGCCCCTCTTTGAAAATTTTATTTCAGGAGAGTCAAAAATATTTTTTTGCCCTCATTGGTCTGAGTAAAACAGTATCTTAATGAGTCTAAAACTACGGATTAGGGGTGACAACAAAAAAGGCACATAAATAGTGGCTTTTTTGATATCATTGCTCTTATGCATACGGTAAATCAAAAGACATTGCAGCAGGATTTTGACCGCGGCATCAACAGGGATGCAGGATATATTTACGGGCCTATGAGACCAAGAACTGTTTTATAGGTTTAAAATTTGGATTAAATAAAAGTGAATTGAAAACTTGGAGTTATCTTTAGTATATATTTCTAAAGACAATCATACTTTATATGTTCCATTTCGATAATAGTTATCTCCAACTTCCAGATAAATGCTATTCAAAAGTAAATCCAGCAACTGTCAAGCATCCTGAATTACTTTTATTTAACCATAAATTGGCCGAAGATTTAGGTCTGAACAAAACAGAAGATTCGGAGATTGCTGCCATGCTTTCCGGAAACAGGATTCCTGAAAACAGCATCCCATTTGCACAGGCCTATGCGGGGCATCAATTTGGGCATTTCAATATGCTGGGTGATGGCAGGGCCATTTTATTGGGCGAACATATCGACCCTCAGGGTCAGCGCTTTGACATACAGCTGAAAGGCAGCGGTCAAACGCCCTATTCTAGACGCGGCGACGGCAAAGCTACCTTAAAAGCTATGCTTAGAGAATACCTGATTAGCGAAGCAATGTATGCCTTGGGCATTCCAAGCTCCAGGAGTCTCTCCGTAGTTAAAACAGGGGAAGCTGTCTTCAGAGATCCGGTTCAACAAGGTGCCGTTTTGGCTAGGGTCATGAAAAGCCATATCAGGGTAGGCACTTTTGAATTTGCCGCATTTTATGGTGGTAAAGATGTATTAAAAACATTTTTTGAATATACCATCAACAGAATATACCCTGATCTGAAAAATACTGAAAATCCGGCAATTGCGCTCCTGGAAAAGGTTATGCAAAAGCAAGCTGAATTGGTTGTCAATTGGATGCGTGTAGGTTTTATTCATGGCGTAATGAATACAGACAATGTTTCTATCAGTGGGGAGACTTTTGATTATGGGCCCTGTGCTTTTATGAATGTTTATGATCCCAAAACTGTATTCAGCTCTATTGACGAAGGGGGAAGATATGCTTTTGAAAACCAAGCAGTCATTACTAAATGGAATATGGCTAAATTTGCCGAGACCCTGATAACACTTATCGACGAAGATGAAAAAAAGGCTGTATCGCTCGCAGTGGAACAGATAAATCGTTTTGAAAAAATGTTTCGGGCAAAATGGCTATCTATGATGGCCGCCAAAATTGGCATTGAACAGCCAGAACAGGATGATCTCGATTTGATAAAAGAACTGCTTGAACTAATGCAAGCGCATATGGCTGATTATACCAATACTTTTACTGGCCTCTATCTCCAGGATTTTCCAAAAGACAATCCGGAATTTTGGGAAGCTTTGCTTCCTTGGAAAAAGCAATGGACAGATAGAATTCAAAAAACAGCAGGTAGAATGCCAGCTGCAATAAGTCTAATGAAAAAGGTAAATCCCATAATCATCCCGAGAAACATTCATGTGGAAAGGGCACTTTTTTTGGCCGACAAGGGTGATATGACTCTTTTTAATGAGCTCTTGAACGCGCTGCAAAATCCATATACTTACAATGAAGCAGAAAAAGATTTGCTCTTTTTCGATGCTGATTTTGATGAAAACTATCAGACTTTTTGCGGCACTTAATATGGTTGGTGGTTGATATGAGTAAACTTATTTCAGGGCAAGACAACCTTGACTTTTCAATTCTAACTTTACATACTTCTACTTTCGCAATCATCCAAGCATGACACTGTGAACAGCAGGTTTGAGCTTGTAAAAGTAAAAACCCCTTCTCACCATTTGGTAAAAAGGGGTTTTGCCTATGTAAAAACTACTACTAATTATTTTTTGATAAACTTCGCTTTAGCACCTTCCGCTGATTCGATGATATACATTCCCGGACTGAGGTCTTTTACATCGATCTTGTAGATGGATGCCCCGTTTAGTTCAAGAAGGAGTTTACCAGTTACATCGACCATGCGGATTGCATTTGTTTTGTCTAGTTCAACATTGATCTCGGTTG
The DNA here is from genome assembly GCA_044349855.1 of Saprospira sp. Classification (GTDB taxonomy): domain Bacteria; phylum Bacteroidota; class Bacteroidia; order Chitinophagales; family Saprospiraceae; genus Saprospira. Next base: position 3,771 of record JBIKQC010000164.1, on the reverse strand, counting down.
ATGCTGGGTTAGGATAAACACGGAATAGTCCCGCTTTCACATCTTCCAATCCAACTGTTGTTATCGCTACGCAGTTACTGGTTAGGGTGCAACCATTCTGTTCAACAATCACTGCATAGCTGCCATTTGCGGTCGGAGTATAGGTTTGTCCATTTGCACCGGCGATTGGTTGGTTTCCGTTGCTGCAATCTATCCATGTGTAGTTCGCCCCTGATTGAGTAGCCGTCAAGGTCAAACCGTTTTCTGTAACCGTTGCATCCAGTAGGGTTACTGTTACCGTCACCTCCAAGCGCTGACTTTCGCATCCGTTGATGGTTTGAGTAGCATAATACATACCGTTGGAAAGGGCTGTTCCTCCTGCTAATGCTGTTCCACCGGTCGCTTGCGTGTACCACTGTATAGCTGTTCCGGTGGCAGTAAGATCTGCTACTGTTGAAGCTGAACAGAAGTTTTGAGCAGCAACTCCTGATGGAGTAGGATGCGTGATGATGTTCACTGTTGCTTCGGTTCGGTCTGTACTTTCACAACCATTTACGGTTTGAGAAGCAAAGTAAGAACCTGAAGTAAGTGCAGTACCCGTTGTTAAGGCTGTTCCACCGCTGTCTGCTGTGTACCACTGAATACCTGAACCTGTTGCAGTAAGATCAGCGACAATTGCACCATTACAGAATTCCTGAGGAGCTGTCGCAGTTGGTGCTGCAGGGATTGCATTTACCGTAGCTGTTACTGCCAAGCGGTTGATGCTTTCACATCCATTTACAGTTTGTGATGCGAAGTATGTTACTCCATTTGCCAAAGCAGTTCCTGGTGCAAGTGTGTTACCAGCCGAAGCTGCATCGTAATACGTGATGTTGCTTCCGGTTACCAGGATATCAGTTAATGAAGCTGTTCCACAGAATGATTGAGTTGTTGCTCCAGTCGGTGCCGTCGGAGCATTGATAGTTACAGCTACAGCCAGACGCGTGGCACTTTCGCATCCACTAAGTGTCTGTGAAGCGTAGTAAGTTCCATTTGACAGGGCTGTTCCTGTTGTAAGTGCTGTTCCACCTGTTGGTGCCGTGTACCACTGAATTCCCGTACCTGTTGCGGTCAAATCAACTACCGATCCTGCGTTACAGAATTCTTGAGTTGCTGTACCCGTTGGAGTAGCAGGAGCATTGATGGTAACTGAAACAGCCAAACGGGCTGTGCTTTCGCAACCTCCTGCAGTTTGTGAAGCGTAGTAGGTTGTACCGTTCGAAAGTGCTGTTACTCCTACTAGTGCTGTTCCTCCTGTAGAAGCAGCGTACCACTGGATGCTGGAACCGGAAGCAGCAAGATTGGCAACTGTTGCCGAATTACAGAATGTTTGAGCAGCTGTTCCGATTGGGGCATTTGGAATGCCGATCGTAACAGTAGCAGCCAAACGCGTTACACTTTCACAGCTATTTACTGTTTGTGAAGCGTAATAAGTCGTTCCATTAGTAAGTACTGTCCCGGCAGCCAGAGCTGTTCCTCCTGTTGGTGCGACATACCATTGGATACCAGTTCCGGTTGCAGAAAGGTCTGCAATTGTGGCTCCGCTACACACCGATTGTGTGGGAGCACCTGTTGGGGTAGAAGTTGTGTTAATGGTAACTAGTACAGCCAAACGGTTCACACTTTCGCAAGTATTAACTGTTTGTGATGAGTAGTATGTGCTTCCGTTTGTTAAAGTAGTTCCTGCTGCCAACGGAGAACCGCCTGAAGCTCCAGCATACCATTGAATTCCTGTTCCTGTGGCGCTAAGATTGGCAATTGTTGCAATGTTACAGAATATCTGGGATGCTGTTCCAGTCGGGGTTGGGGTGTTGATAACCGTTACAGTTTGTGATGCACTTGCGACACAGCTGTTGGCACCCGTTACCACTACTGAGTAGGTTGTTGTTGTGGAAGGTGTTACGGATTTTGTATCACCTGTACCAAGATTGTTATCCCAGCTGTATGAAACACCACCAATCGCTGTTAGTGAAATTGATTGTCCCACACAGATGGAAGGAGATGTAGGTGTAATGACTGCAACTGGCAGTGCCAAAACTGTCAGAGTGGCTGTCTGTGATGCGATCGTTCCACAACTTCCACCAATGATATCAACGGTATAATTACCCGCGTCATTGGCGTTCAAGTTAGATAAATTGAAGGTTGAATTCGTAGCACCAGCAATATTTACCCCATTTTTCTTCCACTGATAGGTAACTGTTGCGCCTTGCGTAGTAATGCTTAATGAAGCTGCCCCCCCCACACACACAGAGGTGTTTTGGGGTTGCTGCGTAATATTCACGTTACCTGCACCAACTGACAGCGTCACATTTGTACTAGTAGTTTCATTACATCCCGAACTTACAATGCAGTTGTATGTCCCTGCATTGGATACTTGAGAATTCGAAATTTGTAAATTGTTCGAAGTAGTTCCGGAAATACTACCTCCGTTGGACAGCGTGTTACCATTGAATGTCCATTGATAAGTTAGTGTATTTCCGACTAAAGCCTGAGCATTAACAGATAGGTTTGCAGTCTGACCGACACATACACTTTGGTTCTGTGGTTGAGCAGATATATTTGAAATACGATACAATCCTCGTACTTCCTCATCTGCTAATACTCTATTATAGATTCGAATGTCGTCAATCTGACATTGAATTTGGTCTATGAAATTTTGTAAATAGGTTGTTGCATTTTGCGGTCTGTGAACCGATAGCAACGTTTCGTTGCTGTATATTTTCACTATTTGACCATCAAAGGACATCGTTAACATATTCCAACCCCCTGTAAATACATTGAATTGTTTGTAACCTACGTTATTATTGCCTAATGAAAATCCTAAGTATTGATTTTGAGCACTAAGACCTACAGAGGTTGGGGAACCAGATGAAAACAACTGATAGCTAGTATTAGATGGATAACCATTAACCCAAAAGTTTACAGTAAATGGAGAATTATTGATCACTGCAGCTGTTGGAAGTAATAGAATGCTTCCATTGTATTGTAGATATGCAGAGTTAGCATTGCCGAATCTGTCGGAAGTATAATTAATACCTCCACCAACACTTAATGAAGGACCGCCTTGAGCATCATTCAAATTGTTGTTGAAAGGAAAGAATCGAACTAAACCTTGTGTTGCATAGCCATTTGAAAGTTGAACAGCATTTACTGTTTTCGACACAGATCCACAGCCGTTTCTCAAGATGATGGTGTAATTAGTAAAATCTGCAGCAGTTGGATTCGAAATAACAACTGAAGTATCTGTAATCAAAACATTTCCTCCTGCGGGTAAATCCACTCCATTTTTTTTGACGAAAACTACTGAACCTGGTACAGCTGATTGGAATTTGAATCTTATAGCACTTGATTGGCAAGAAATATCATTTATAGGCTCAAGATAAAAATAGGGTGCTTTGCCTCCATCTGCATACAACCCTAGAACATCAGCAGCCGTAAGAGCCTGCTCAAACACATATACATCATCCAACAGGTAACGTGCAGTAACTGCGCCGCCCGGCAAGCCAGCAATGGTTCCAATCGCGTTAGCCGATAGGTTTATTCCAGAGTTGGTTGTAAATACTTCTTGACCATTCACATAAAGTGTATTTTTGTTTCCTTGATAAACCATTGCAATTTGTACCCAACCTGATGCGGGTAAGAAGTAAGGTGTGATAATATCAAAACTTGAGGTACGAATTTTTAGCTGACGATTTTCTGAAAAGAGATGATAAGGGAAAGTATTTGTTGGTGGGGCTAAAAATACATGAGTTC
>JBIKQC010000163.1:0-8715 GCA_044349855.1 Saprospira sp. | reverse complement strand
GTAGGGATGTGTGGATGTGCGGATGTAGGGATGTGCGGATGTGAGGATGTGAGGTTGTGCGGATGTGAGGTTGTGCGGATGTGAGGATGTAGGGATGTGTGGATGTGTGGATGTGCGGATGTGTGGATGTGCGGATGTGCGGATGTAGGGATGTGCGGATGTGTGGATGTGCAGATGTGCGGATGTGCGGATGTAGGGATGTGTGGATGTAGGGATGTGTGGATGTGCGGATGTAGGGATGTGAGGATGTGAGGTTGTGCGGATGTGAGGTTGTGCGGATTTAATTCCTTCGGAATTTTTACAAAAGAAGTGTAAAAATTAAAACTGATCTATATTTTAACGCAAAGGGTAGATACCTTATCTATATTTTGAGAAAAGTAAAGGTCGCAAAGTCCCGATAAATCTGGATCAACAGAAGTATAATCCAAAGGGTTTCAAAAAAGGATGGCTAATAAATTAGCATTCTTTTTAGCCCCATCGGGGCGATAATTTTTGTAGCCCATCAGGGCACAATGATTTTTAATAGTGAAGGTTTAAAACAGCATTTTCAATTTTTAATTCTCAATTAATATTTCCATGTCAAAAAAAGATCAAGAGTTTGCCCTCACGGAAGAAGACCTGAGACGCATCAACAGCAAAGAAGGCATTTTGGAAATTCTGAAAGCCAAAGAATATAAACTTGACAAGATTCTAAATGAATTGGGATATTTGGAAGAAATGGAAGGCCTTGATATTGAAATGATCAAACTGCAAAACTGGATGATTAACAGCAATAAACGGGTACTCATCATTTTTGAAGGCCGTGACGCGGCCGGAAAAGGCGGTACAATTCAACGTTTTGCAGAAAATTTAATGCCCCGATACCATAGGGTTGTAGCATTGCCAAAACCTACTGAAACGGAAAAAGGTCAATGGTATTTTCAACGTTATATCAATCAGTTGCCCACCGCCGACGAAATTGTTCTTTTTGACCGCAGTTGGTACAACCGTGCAATTGTGGAGCCCGTAAATAGTTTCTGTACCAAGGAACAATACCATCATTTTATGCAGCAGGTCAATGAATTTGAACGCATGCTCATCGATGACGGCATCATTATCTTTAAATTTTGGCTTGACATCACTAAAGAAGAACAGGCAAATCGCTTTGAAGACCGCCGAACAGATCCCCTGAAACAGTGGAAAATTGGTCCTGTAGATGCCAAAGCTCAGGATTTATGGGATGATTACACACATTACAGGGATCAGATGTTGAACAAAACAAGCAGCAAAATTTGTCCTTGGATTTTTGTTAAGGCTGACAGCAAGAAAAAAACCCGTTTGGAGTGTATCCGATATGTATTAAATGCATTAGAATACGAAGGAAAGGAAACTTCGACCGTTAATCTGAAGCCAAATGATGAAGTAATCAGGATTTATCAGGAATGGTAAACATGTCTGCCTTTCCTTAAACCGATTTGATCCACAATAAAAACATTTCAACATGAGCTGGTTCACCGATTTGAGCATTGGCCGAATTTTTAATTACAACAGTCCCCTTCCTTCAGAAGCATTGATTCAAAAACTGAAAACCAAAACCGGTGAGCCGAAATGGACCGAGGCCGATGACCCAACCCGTCTTTTTATAGGACGTATTACAGGAAATAAATTTAGGCTTCGAAGACAAATGTACATTCGTAAAGCATTTACACCTGTATTTTACGGAAAAATCACAGATTCGGATTCAGGATCATGCCTAACTGCCCGAATCGTAATACATCCTGTTATTTTAATAATATTGAGCATTTGGTTTCTGTTCTTTTTTAGTATCGCATTACTTTTTATTTATTACTCCGGAATGGATGAGGCTGTAGATTGGCTGATGGTTTTTCCGCTGCTGTTTATGTTTCTGATACTGTTACTTTTTTTAATAATGGCAAAATCGGAGATTGACAGTTTACATAGTGACCTGGACAGTCTTTTGACCGCTGAATAATAAATGCTGATTATTTTTTAAATCAGGTTTCCTGCTGAATATTTTAGTTTAATAATTTACTTTTGATTCCTTCTAAGTACATAGCCTTTTTTACTTTCCTAATTTCTTGATATGAATCCATTAAAATCAGCATTCACCCTATTTTGGTTTGTCATTGCATTTCTGAACATAGGACTTGTTTTTCTCATTGAAGGAACTGTTGGCGGAAATCCAATAATTTATTCTACACTGCGTTTTCTTCTGATAGGATTTCTTTTTGTCGTTTCTTATAAAAAGAAAAAGCTTTCATTTTGGATTTTCGCTTCAATGATTTTGGGAGTTGAAGTAGGTATGCAATTTCCTGCATTTTCTTTGGAGATGGAACGTTTCGGGAAAATATTCCTGAGGTTGGTTAAAACACTTGTAGCACCTTTGATTTTTGCTACGCTTGTAGTTGGTATAGCAGGACACAGCAATCTGAAACAGGTCGGAAGGATTGGCTTGAAAAGTATCATTTATTTCGAAATTGTAACAACTATTGCCCTTTTCATAGGATTGGGCGCTATAAATTTTTCTCAGGCTGGCAAGGGAGTAGTAGTGCAGGCTACAAAAACAGAGATAACAAAATCGGAAGAGCTGCTGTCTCAAAAAAATACGCATAAAGACCATCTGGTCGAAATTTTTCCGGAAAATATAGCCAAGTCCATTTCAGAAAATCAGGTACTTCAGGTGGTTATTTTTTCCATCATTTTTGCTATCGGATTAGGAATGGTAAAAAATCAGCAACACAAAAATACGATGTTGCATTTCAGTGAAAGTTTGGCAGAGGTCATGTTCAAATTCACAGATTTAGTGATGTTAATTGCACCACTGGCTGTATTTGGTGCCTTGGCCAGTACTATTGCAAAGTCGGGAGTTGATATTTTATTAAATCTTATGATGCTGGTCGGTACCTTATATGTTGCACTGATAATATTTATTCTAGCGGTTTTGCTTCCAATTGCATTATTTTTTAAAATCCCGGTACGCAGATTCCTTACAGCTGTTGCTGAGCCTGTTTCCATAGCCTTTGCTACAGCAAGTTCTGAAGCTGCCTTACCGAAAGCTTTAGAAAATATGGAAAAATTTGGGGTGCCTAAGAAAATTGTTGCCTTCGTTATTCCAACAGGTTACAGTTTTAATTTGGATGGAACCACACTCTACCTTTCACTTGCTGCCGTTTTTGTGGCGCAAATGTCAGGAATAGACCTTAGTTTTGGACAGCAGATTCAGATTTGTCTGGTACTGATGCTTACAAGTAAAGGCGTAGCGGGCGTGCGTGGAGCATCTTTTGTAATTTTGGCGGGCACAGTTGCAAGTATGGGTCTTGATCCGGAAAAAGCCAGTGTTATTTTGGCCATCGATGCGCTCATGGATATGGCCCGTACATCAGTAAACGTCTTGGGCAATTGCCTTGCCTCTGCCGTTATTGCACGTTCCGAAGGAGAGCTGAACACTGCAAAAGAATATTCAGAATAAAATATTTTGTCTTCAAATAGTAAGGTGATAGCAGATAGTCCAGCACATTATGTGGATCTACTTGCACAGAATTGTCAAAAAAAGCAAGCAAATTACATTGAATTTATTTTTAGCATTTTTAAAATATATAAAATATTAATACCCTAAAATAGTCCAAAATTATAAAAAATGGCATTTTACAATAAGCGTATAGCCCTAAACAAGCCTAACTTTGCGAAACTAAATCCTGTTTAACTATGCCAAATACAACAAATGCAACGCTGAACAAGGCCTCAATTTTGAAAGAAATTATTCAAAGTGCGGAAAAGAGTCAGATTATTATTGCAGCAATAACCTGTGTTTTACAGTTTATGTGGTTCGTCTTTGATTTTATTTTCGGTACGGACTTTATTATTTTTTTCTTTTTCTGGCAATTGTCCATCATGCTGCTTACCCTTCTTTTGATTTTTACCCGGCACAGAACAGGAGTGAAGGGATATAACATCAATTTTATTACAATGTGCATGATTTCTTCGCTTTGCCTTTTTGCTGTGACGGTCTGTTCATTGGAAAAGTTCGATATTTTTGTTTTTGGCTCAGTTATTCTTCATTTTGGCGTTGGGGCTGTCTGTATTTGGCCACTACGTTATTCTGTTTCTTTTTTGACAGTGTCCTTAGCCTATAGTTTTATATGCTACCTCATTTTAGGCAGCATACCTTTTACAGATTATTTCTTAAGGGTAGTTCTGCCAATAACGGCTGCCGGTTCTTTTGGTATTCTGTTTTTGAGGATCCGCCTCAGAGGATTTTTCAAAGAAATAGAGCTGAACAGAATTATGAGAATTGCCAAAATAGACCTCGAAAATCAAAAGAATAAATTGAAAGGCGAGCTCGATTTTTTAACTTACAGCATTTCCCATGACCTGCGCAGTCCCATACTTTCAGTAAAGGGTCTACTGATGTTAATCAAGGATTATGAAAAATTAAGTCCAGAGCAAGCATCCTATTTGAAAATGGCAGAAGGAAGTGTAGACCGACTTGACCAGACAATCTTCGATATTCTTGATTTTGCCGATAATGCCAGTTTCAAAGTAAAGAATGAGCAATTTAATATTCGGGATATGGTGCAGGAGATTTTCAATGACTTGAAATTCCTCACAAAGGTTCCAATTGTTTTTTTTATTGAAGTTGAGGGATCAAATTTGATTTGTGGCGATAGAAAAAGACTTAGAACTGTCATAAAAAATCTGGCTTCGAATGCAGTGAAATATTGCGGAAAAGATGCCAAAAATCCATTTGTAAAATTTTCGCTTTGCAGAAATTCAGATAAAATTGAGTTCAGTCTAGAAGATAATGGCAGCGGCATACCGGCAGAACATCAGCAAAAGATTTTTGATATGTTTTACCGCTATTCAACCCATATCAGCGGTTCCGGGCTTGGACTATTTATTGTGAAAGAGGTTTTGGCAAAAATTGCCGGCAGTATTGCATTGGAATCGGAAGTTGGGAAAGGGTCAAAATTTTCAGTTTCTGTTCCATTTTAGTAGCAATACAACCAAGTAGGTCCATTTAATTACAACTTAATGCAAAATATAAGTTTCGATACAAAGATGGCTTTCAGGCAAATAACAGGAGGCCATGATTAACAACTCATCAGCAGTGCAATAGCTGCCGCAGCGGCACAATTTGCCTGGTATGCCATTTATTTTGTCTATTTGCCAGAATACAGGTTATTGCTGTTTATATGGCAGTTTTTAATAATGCCTCTTCCTATAGTGTTTGTTTAAACAGGAAAAAATTGGGCTTAAATTCTGCACAGTGCAATCTCTTTTCTACTTTAATGATTGCAGCGCTAGCTGGTGCTTGATAAATATATGTCCGGCTTAAATCAGAATTGTATTTTTTTTTGGAATAAGTATGCTTTTTGGGGCCCCGGCTTTCTTTCTTACTGGCATATGAAGTATTATTTTCAAGAGTAGAAATGACCTATGCTTGGGCATAAGCTAAAATTCGTAAATAAAATTTAATTATGCTTATCATGAAGTTTTCAATTATTTATTTTAGTTTTATAGTTAAATAGAAAAATTTAACTAGTACTAAAAGAACAATCCATGCGATTTTATTTAGCCTTTATTGGAATATTTATATTCAACTTCACATATGCACAAACTACATTTCAAATCACCCTTGGTGGATCTCAAGAAGAATTTGGATATGCTATTCAAAAAACCAGAAACAATGGTTTTATTTGTGCAGGAAGAACCTTTAGTTTTGGTACAGGCGGCTGGGAATGTTATCTGATCAGAATAAATAGCCAAGGCGATACTGTATGGACAAAAACCTATGGAAATGTTTTATATGATGAATTTCAAGATGTAGATACAACAAGTGACGGTGGTTTTATAGCTGTTGGACAGACTACAACGACTGATTTTGCAGCAAATGTATATCTGATTAAAACAGATTCAAACGGGGTACACCAATGGTCAAAAGAATACGGTGGGTCAGTAGGATTATCAGACAAAGGTTATTCTGTAAGCCAAACCTCTGACGGCGGCTATATTATAAGCGGTACTACTGCAAGTTTTGGTTCAGGAGGAGACGATATGTATGTTATCAAAACTACATCGACTGGTAGCATCAGCTGGACATCAGTAATTGGAACAGCAGGGGTAAATGAAGCAGGAAGAGAAATTCAGCAAACTAGCGATGGCGGATATATAGTTGCAGGATATACCGATGGAATTGGACAAAGTTTTTACGACGTGTTATTGGTTAAAATCAATGCAACAGGAGTAGTTCAATGGAAAAAAACCTACGGTGGAAGCTCTTATGACTTTGCTTATACGGTACAACAAACTACAGATAATGGTTTTATTGTTGGCGCAACTACCAATAGTTTTGGAGCGGGCAACTGGGATGCCTACCTGATTAAAACCGATGCCAGTGGAAATTTGCAGTGGAGCAAAACTTACGGCTTGTCGGGTGAAGACAGGGCACAGTCGGCAAGACAAACAACCGATGGTGGTTATGTTTTATGTGGCAGATCCAGTAGTTTTGGTTTTGGCTCTTTTGATGCTGTCTTATATAAAACTGATGCAAATGGTAATTTATCATGGACAAAAGCCTATGGTGGTTCAGGAGATGATCAAGCATTTTATGCCAGGGAAATTAGTACTAATAACTATATTTTATGCGGCTATACTGTCAGTAATGGTGCAGGTATCAAAGATATGTACATCATAAAAACAGGTTTGAATGGTGCTTCGGGATGCAATGAAACAAATGCCAATCTATCGACAAGTACTCCAAATACAGTAACGGGAACCGGAGCTGTAACCAGCAGTGGAGGGTCTGTTATCAATCCTACAACCGCTGTAAGAAATACCCTGACGAACAAGGCGGTGATATGTATTTTTGGTGTATGCTCAATAAATTCAGTTTTTACTGCAAGTAACAGCACCGTTTGTCAAAATTCGACAGTTCAGTTTACTAATAATTCTACTGGATCAACAAGTCGCTCTTGGTATTTAAATGGGGCATTAGTATCAAATGCCTTAAATTTTAGTCAGACTTTTAATACTCCGGGTATTTTTAATGTATCTTTAATTAGTTTCAATGGATCATCATGTTCTGATAGTTTTTCAATTCAGATAAGGGTAAATTCTAACAGCAATTCAAATGTTTCAGCTTCAAGTTGTCAACAATACACTTGGCCATTAAATAACCAAACTTATCTTCAAAGCGGCACATATACTCATACTGTGACAAATAGTAATGGTTGCGATTCTATTGTCAATTTAAATCTGACCATCAGACAAAATACATCCGGTACATTAACTCAAAGCAGTTGTGGCTCTTTTACCTTGAATGGTCAAACTTATACTCAGTCAGGAACTTACACCCAAACCAGATTAAATGCTGCCGGTTGTGATTCTATTATTACCTTAAATATTCAAATTAATCAGAATCTGCCCAGTTCCAATTCTATCAGAATCCGTTCATGTGGAAATTACACAATAAATGGACAAACTTACACAAGCACAGGAACTTACACACAAATCCTTACAAACTGGAGAGGTTGTGACTCAATTCTGACTATACGTCTTACCGTTTCACCGTTCTCCAATACTACTGTCAGGGCAACAGCCTGTGGTTCATATATCTTTAATCGCGTTACTTATACACAATCAGGAATTTACAATATTGCTAATACAAGCAATAATGGCTGCAGTTCTAATACTAGATTAATTTTAACTATCAACCAGCCCAGCTCATCCACACTTAATATCAGCGTCTGCAGCAACTCCTACACTTTGAATGGACAGATTTATACCAGCTCCGGTGTTTACAGGCAACTTCGCAGAAATGTTGCTGGTTGCGACTCCACCATCACGCTTAATCTTACTATCAATTATCCAAGTTCATCGACTTTGACAATTAAAGCATGTCAAACCTATACTTTAAATGGGCAAACCTACACTCAGACAGGTACTTACATTCAAACACTCGTGAATTCTCAAGGTTGTGATTCTATTATAACGCTAAATTTAAGCATCAATCAGCCTTTAAACAGGACTATAATTCAAACGGCCTGTGGTTCTTATACTTATAATAACATTACTTATACACAAAGCGGTACATATTTTCTATCGGCCAATCTGAGTCGCTGTCAAGGTTCAACCACTTTGATTCTGACAATTATTCCCAATTCTTTTACTACTCTTAACGAAACGGCTACAGGTAGTTACAACTTTGGTAACCAGATTCTGACCAGTTCCGGAACATATACACGCAGATTGACAAATTATCTGGGTTGTGACTCTATTATTACGCTAAATCTGAATATTTTAAATCCAAGGACTCCCGATTATAACAATGATAATACAATTGTAACTTTCAGCCAATCTGATGTTCAGATTTTTCCAAATCCAACCAATGCTTTTGTAACGATACTTCTAAATAGTTCGAAGGATAGTTTCACTTACAAACTTTTAACGGTTGAAGGAAAGGTACTTCAAAGCAATATAATAATCAGTAACCGTGCTGAAGTAAATCTGTCAGATTTCCCTCCCGCATTATATCTGATTGAAATCAATGCTGAAGATGGCAGCAAAATAATTAAAAAGGTTATAAAATACTGATAAATGCGAATCAAGGGTTGAAAAAGGTCTTTTTTACATCAACGGCTTAGAAATATTTGCCATAATAATTTGGCAATATGGTATTTATACAAACAATGCTCAGTTTTAACAGGTCACCCCTAC
>JBIKQC010000620.1:0-2505 GCA_044349855.1 Saprospira sp. | reverse complement strand
TTCCGAACAGAGAAGTTAAGCCCTTCAGCGCCGATGGTACTACGCAAGTGGGAGAGTAGGTCACCGCCTACCTAAATTTTTAAAGCCCGATTCTAACGAGTCGGGCTTTTTTTATTTAAGACACTATAGAATAAGCACAAAAAAACCGTGACATTTGCCGCGGTTAGTAATTATTTGTAATGATAATAATGATTAGGATCGTCCCATTTTGCTTTTTCTCTTGCCTCATAGTCATCATAGATTTTTTGATCCTTTTCGGCTTCAGAAATATTACCTAATTTTCTGTTAAGGATTGCTCTTTGAGCATAAAAATAATCTGTTGCAAATTCTTTCTGAATAACTTCGTCCAGGGAGGTTAGTGATTTCTTAAATTTACCCAATTCCTGGTACGTATCACTAAGTCTTAGATAAAGAACTTTGTTATAGCCAAAAATTTGAACGGCTGATTCCAAAGTTTGCTCAGCACCTTTATAATCATTTAAAATGTACATTTGGGCTAAAGACTTTTCCAAATAAGCAAAATAATCCTCATTATCAAGCTTTAAGAGCTCATCATATAAAAGTATTAGTTCGTCCAACGATGACTTACTAAACCCCTTATTTAATTCTTTACTTTTGCGAATTTCAGAATCAAGGACTGCTATTTTTTCTTTAATATGTACTTTCTGACCTTCCATTTCTTTAATTTTGAAGTTGCTGTCTCATCACTTCGTACAAAATGATTCCGGTAGCTACCGAAACATTAAAAGAATCAGTTTGCCCACGCATCGGTATTTTGAAATACTCATTCACAGTTTCCAATAGCATTCGGTTCACACCTTTTGCCTCATCTCCCATTACAATTGCCAAAGGACAATCCAAATCCAAATCATATAGCATCTTCTCTCCTTTAAGATCAGCTGCAACAACTTTAATACCATTCAATTGTAAGTACTCAACAGCATGCATCAGACTGTTAACTCTGCAGACATGCAACATATTTAGAGCACCGGCAGAACTTTTCATGGCTTCTTCATTGATCTGAGCACTTCCTTTTTTGGGAAGAACGAGTGCATGTGCTCCGGCAGCCTCAGCAGAACGAGCAATAGCACCCAAGTTTCTTACATCTGTTACGCCATCCACCAAAATAAATAAAGGTGTTTCTCCTTTATCATAAATCATTGGAAGCATGTCTTCCAATTCATAATATTGAATCGGAGACACAAAAGCCAAAACTCCCTGATGGTTTTTCCTGGTGATGCTGTTCAGTTTCTCTATTGGCACAACCTGCATAGGTACATTTGCCTCTTTACACAAAAAACGCAGTCTTTTCTCAAATTCACCGCGAATGGCATTAGACAACATAACTTTCTCAATAGTCCTGGCATTTTCAAGCGCTTCAACCACCGGGTGGCGACCATACAAAATTTCAGTATTTGGTTTTTCCTCCCTACGGGATTGATCGTTGTAATTATTTTCCATTTATAATATAGTTTTACGAGATCTTAGTTGATTTCGAATTTTAGATAATTAGTACAAAAATGATTTATTTATTGGCCTGATGCCATTCAAAACTGTTCAGTAAATGCATAATGTCAGCCTTAACAAATTCAATTACTGGTGCCATCGAATCTGCTTCAGGTCTTGAATTGAAATATAATGAGGCTCTAACTGCATGATTTACACTGTCAGTAAGTACTATCTGAAAAGGTGAAGCGACATGCCCTTCAATATTAAAAAGTACACCATAAACATTTTTCTCTGAATTATTAACAACAAAATCCTCGAGAGCATTGGCTTTTGGGACATGTTCCTGCGCCATTTTGTAGGCATCATTATATACCTTATGCAGACAGGCGGCAAGCGTATCACATTTTTTAAGGTCGGTATATGTAAAATGTAAAGTACCGTTCAGCCCGGGAAATTTAAGGTTAAACCAACAGGAATGTGGTGCATCGCGATGAAGGAATAATGTATCCTGTTCGAATGTCATATATTCAGGATGTTCAAATGAAAATGAACAAAAATCCTTTCTTAGGGTGGTCATTTTTCGCTCCGGAAATTCAATCTTCGGATATATGCGGGGTTTAGGAATGTACACCTTCTCCTCCCTACAGGAAACAAGGCAAATTATTGCAAAAAGAGTTGCAGAAAAAAATACTTTGTGCATATTTATGAAATTATGAAGCGCTTGTTTCAACTTTAGGTAATAACACTTTTATATTTTCTATACGACGTTCAGAGGCATTGACAATAGTAAATGTTATACCTCTAAAATCTAAAACGGCATTCTTTTTGGGCATTGCACCATTAAGTATTAATAATAGTCCTCCTATAGTTTCTGCATTCTCACGTCTTTCATCAAAGAACGTCTGTTCAAGCCCCAATATTTTACAAAGGTCGCTAAGACTTGTCCTACCTTCAAAAACAAAGGTATTGTCATTTTCTTTTGTGTAACCCATATCTTCTGGTTCATCGAATTCATCATTGATTTCACCTACGATTTCTTCCAGAACATCTTCCAAA
>JBIKQC010000162.1:0-8732 GCA_044349855.1 Saprospira sp. | reverse complement strand
AGATCGCAAGCTGTTTTCTCAAGGAGAAAGCCCTTTTGGAATGGGCTTCAGCAGATATTAAACATTATCCGCAGGCTGTTCAGCAAAAAGTGGGATTGATCCTTGCCGGAAATATTCCCGCCGTCGGTTTTCACGATCTCCTCTGTTGCTTCATTTCAGGACATAAAGCATTGATTAAATATTCAGATAAAGACAAGTTACTCATTCCGTTTTTAATCAAGAAACTCATTGAATTGAGTCCTAATTCTGCCGAATATCTTGAACCTGTTGATAGGCTGCAACAGGTTGATAAAGTCATTGCAACGGGCAGTGATAATTCATCGCGGTATTTTGAACATTATTTTGCCAATGTACCACATATTATCAGGGCCAACAGAAACTCTGTAGCTGTGCTGCATGGCGATGAAACTGCAGAAGATTTGGCAGCCTTGGGTGAGGATATTTTCCGTTATTACGGACTGGGCTGTCGCTCTGTTTCCAAAATCTATGTACCCCTTGATTTTAAATTGGAGTACTTTATGGAGCAGATGGATAAATTTAGCCCCCTTCAATTGTCAAATTCAAAATATCAGAATAATTTCGATTATAACCGCTCCGTTTATCTGCTGAACGGAACCAAGCATTGGTGCAATGATTCGCTTATTCTGATGGAGGACAAATCGATGCTGTCGCGCATAGCCACACTGCATTTTGAATATTATGATTCCAAAGAAAAACTTGTGGAAGATATGCTGGAACTTTTGCCGAAAATACAGTGTATTGTTTCAAAATATCGCTTGCAAAAGTATCCTGTTCAGGAAGGCGATTTTCTTACTACCTTTAAGCCCGGCGAGAGTCAGTTGCCAAAACTGAATGATTATGCAGATGCTGTTGATACCTTGCTTTTTTTACTTCAATAAGCATTCAATTTCAATTTAATAATTCAAAATATTATCACATTTTTTGCCCTTAGACTATTCTTCTATCAGGCGAAATTTTAAAAAAAGAGGACAACTATGATTGTTTATCTCACGAGAAAAGAAACTTTTAATGCGGCACATCAGCTTTGGGTGCCGCAATGGTCCGAAGAAAAGAACTTCGAAGTTTTTGGCAAATGTGCCAACAAAAATTTCCACGGACACAATTATGATCTTTATGTCACCGTGAAAGGAACGCCTGATCCTGTGATCGGATTTTTGATGGACGTAAAACATTTGGGAAAACTTATTCAGGAAAAAATCTGCGATGTATTGGACCACAGCAACCTGAACATGGATGACAACTTTCTTCCGGATGGCATTCTGCCGACAACAGAAAATTTGGTCATTTATATTTGGAAGGAATTGGAATCGCATATTCCCGGCAATGTAAAACTGCATTGTATCAAGCTTTGGGAAACGGCAAAGATTTATTGTGAATATTATGGGGAGTAAGATTTAATTTGAGAACCGAACGGAGTGAGCTATTTAATTTGAGAACCGAACGGAGTGAGCTATATAATTTGAGAACCGAACGGAGAGAGCTATTTAATTTGAGAACCGAACGAAGAGAGCTCTATAATTTGAGAATTTTTATATCTAAAATTTTTATTATAAAAAAGCTGCTCCGAATTTGTTTCGAAGCAGCTTTTTGTATGTATTGTTAAATTGTGAATTATGTAGCGATGACTAATTGCGATGTTTACAATATCGAGTTATTTAAAAAAGCAGCTTATTTTCATTGGAGTGAAAATTATTAAACTAAATGTATTTACAAATTTTTTATTCTACCAACTCTGCGTCTTTTAGCAGATAGGCCATTTTCATGTAATCCAACTCATTCAATTCCAGTTTTCCTCTTATTTTTACGACAGTTTTGCTGTATGGAATCGGCTTTTTGGGATAAACTTCCATTACTGATTCAGGACCCGCACCTTTACAGAAAAAACAGGTTGCAGTGGGGAAGGCCGAGAGCATAAACATAGTACCGTTGCCTCTTTCGCCAACAGCGCCGTGTACAATATCATTTGGAATAATGTAGCCTGTCATTTCAATGATTTTATTGTCGTATTTTTTTATTTCAGGGGTGAACATCGGACGCATTGCCACATCGTCAATAGCTGCATCGTAGGTGATATCGAAACGAAGTTTAAGGAAAATTTCCCAAAGTCCGCCGGCTGACTGACCCAATACTTCTTCTTTTGTTTTAAACATTTCTTCCGGTTCCTTTAGGGCATCAAAATCCTTCTCGGAATAACCCTCGGCGTATTCGGCATAACCGTCTTTTATTTTGCTTTTGTCATTAACAAGCAATGAAGGCCGACGAGGATCCTGATAGTCATTATCTACCTTATCACCTGAAGTTGTGTCTGCCTTTTCCAAAGAAACTTTTTTGCGTCCCCAGATCAGATCGGGCCTGATGAGCAATACAACAACTGCGAAAAAGAGGGCAAAGCCAATGTATTTATACCACATTTATTCAATTTGAAAATTTGAGAATTTGAAGATTTGAGGATTGTTAACTTTGCACAATGGACTAATAATCAGTGATTATATATCCACTTTTATTAGATTTTAGATTTTGAATCTTAGAATTGCAATGCAGCTAATTGCAGCTATCACAATATCAACTAAATATCCACAGATTCGTTCCTTATCACAGTGCCATTAAGGAAACTTTTAACATCCATACGTTTTCGCTTATCTGCCTGAAGGTCCAAAATTTCCAACCAACCGTCTGTGCAGGCAATTCTTAGGTATTTTTTCCCGTCAGTGTCAATTGTTCCTGGAGATTTGTCATGTGATTCGAGAAGTTTTGCACTGCGGTATATTTTTAATTTTTCTCCATCCACCATGCTCCAGGCAACAGGGTGAGGACTGAGTCCGCGAATAAAATCATGTACCTTTTTTACCGGCTGATTGAAATTTATACGGCAGGTTTCATGAAATATTTTTGGCGCCATTGTCGCCTTTTCATCCGATTGAGGCTGAGTTTGGTAGTTTCCGCTTTCCAAAGCTTGTACCGATTTTAAAGTCAGTTCAGCACCGATATGCATCAGTCTTTCATAAACTTCTCCAACCAATTCATCTTCTCCGATAGGCGTTTTTGCCTGAAAAAGAATATCGCCTGTATCAATTTCATGCTGCAAAAGGAAAGTTGTCACCCCTGTTTCCGTTTCACCGTTAATGATTGCCCAGTTGATGGGGGCAGCGCCACGGTATTTGGGTAGGAGAGAACCGTGTAGATTCATCGTTCCCAGACGTGGCATGCTCCAAACTTTGGTAGGCAGCATGCGGAAAGCAACCACCACCTGCAGGTCGGCTCCCAAACTGCGCAATTCTTCCAAAAAGGCCTCATCGTTCAGTTTTTCAGGCTGTAATATTTTCAGGCCTTTTTCTAAAGCATATTTTTTAACATCAGATTCCAACAGGGTTTTATTACCACGGCCTCCCCACTTGTCAGTAGCTGTTACCACGCCTACTATTTCGTAGCCGTTTTTTAAAAGTATATCGAACGAAGGGACTGCAAAGTCGGGCGTCCCCATGAAAACTATCTTCATTAACTAAAAGATGAAAGATGACCGCGAAGCAGCCACGAAGTGAAAGATGAAAGATGAAAGATGAAAGGATCTAGGGAATAGTGCCTGGACAATAGTGAAAATGAGAATTATACAATAATGACTAATAGGAAGACTTTAGTCTTCGGAAGCAAACACTACTGAGCTGCTGGCTTCAGCTTGTATTTTATTTATTACGATATTTTAAGATATTTCAATTCAAATTCATTTAATAAATTTTCAATTATGTTATCGTCAATTACAGTTAAGGGTAGCTCAGCAATAAGATAGGTTAATGTGTTTGATTTTACGAAGTCCAATTTTTTGATTTTTCTATTTCTTATTCTTAATAAAAAGACATGCCGTCCATTACAACAATAAAAATCAGTTTCAAATTGTTCTAAAATAGGATATGGAATTTGGTGAACGTCAATCACTTTCCAATTGCCTAATTCTCGATCATAGCCCTTTTGATATTTGGCTCTCTCTTCAAATTCTGATACTTCCATCAGCCTAGTTATGTTAATTCTAAATCAAAACTAATGTAAGGAGCGTATAATTAAAAGCCTTTTTCAAAACCAATATTCTGCAATTTCAATATTGTATCTTTAGGATTGTCAGAGCCAAAAACTGCATTTCCGGCAACCAGCGCATTCGCTCCGGCATTTAATATATTTTCAGCATTGTGAAGGCCAACGCCACCATCAACTTCAATATAAATATCGAGATTGCGGGCATTTATTTCATCACGGAGCATTTTTATTTTATTTAAACTGGAATAAATGAATTTTTGTCCGCCGAATCCCGGATTTACAGACATGATCAATACAAGATCAATATCTTCCAAAATGTCAAATAAATTTTGGACAGGTGTATGAGGATTAAGCGCTACGCCTGCCTTTGCGCCGCATTCTCTGATCTGTTGCAATGTGCGGTGAAGGTGTGGGCAGGTTTCATAGTGAACCGTAATTATATCAGCACCCGCTTTGCGGAAGCGCTCAATATATTTTTCGGGTTCCACCATCATGAGGTGAACATCCAAAACTTTGTCAGTCAGCCGGTTTACCGCTTCAACCATGGTCATGCCAAAGGTGAAATTAGGAACAAACTGTCCGTCCATGACGTCAACATGTATCCATTCGGCTACACTTTCGTCCAACATTTTGATTTCCTCGGGCAGACGGGCGAAGTCGCAGGAGAGGATGGAGGGGGAAATGATATGTGACATTATAATTTGAGAATTTGAGATTTGAGAAATTGGTACTTAGTACTTGATGGTTAGAATTTAATATTAAAACTTAACCAAAATACCGGCTCTTGCATTGAATCCGATTTGCGGATAGAGATACCAGCGCTGATTTTTATTATTCAAAATATTATTAATTTCAGCAAAGGCGCCAATATTCTGTTTTTTGCCGAACCAGTAAGATGCCGCAAAATTGATGTCAAAAAGACCATTTAAAGTCTTGTTGCTGCGGGTCATGATGTCAAAATAAGGAACACCCGCATTGAAATAAATTTCAGATTTCAACAAAAGCTGATTTACGCGATACATTACCGTGAAATTGCTTTCAAATGTTGGCAGGTGATATGCTTTTTCGAAAGTACCGCCGCTATAAATATTATAACCGACTGCAGCCAAAATTGTCAGGTTTTCAATCATTTTAAAGTCCAGAGTGCCTTTGAAATTGATGATATTCAAAGTATCGTATAGCAAATTGAAACGCAGATAATCCTGTAAAGAATCATTGAGGAACAATGGCATATTGCGGGTCATGGCATATCCGGCACGGAAATCATAGCCGATACCTTTTACATTGCCCGAAATGCCGCCAAAAATGTCATTGTAACGGGTATGTCTCAGCTCCAGGTCGGAAGAAATAAAAGGATTGTACTTTGTAAGACTGCGGAAAGTATTTGTGCGCATCTGTCCATTCCAGCCTGCATAAACACTGAACATTCCTTCTGCCAGATTGAGCTGCAGTTTAATATCAGGAAGTACAAAGAACTTTCCTTCACTTGAGCCTAAATTGGCAGCAACAGTCGCTTTGAATGAACCGAAATTGAGATCAACACCGGGTCTGAAATTTATAAGGCTACGGCTTTTGCCTGTTGTATCTTTATTGTAAGTTGCCAAATTGGCAAAAAGATCTCCAAAAATTCTGTGTTTTTGTTTGCTGTTGCCCAGCCATTTTTCAACCCCAACCTTTGGAATCAGCACAAATTCACTCGCGCCATATTTATCGTTCATCACTTGGAAGTCAACATCAGCACGATAGTTGAGCTGCATCTTATTCAATTTGCCATTGAAAAGATGAATATTGCCATAAAACTCAAAAAAGCGTTGAGAAACACTGTCTTTTGACACATCGATCGAATCAGGAAAAATATCCAAACTGTCAGGAAGAATTTCGCTCAGCTTATTGTGACCATAGAAACGGTAAGCATCGAGATTGAATCCCAATTTTGTACCGACCGCCAAACCTGTAGGTGTGAAATAAGATGCGCCAATATCAAAATGCGTATTGCCAAAGGACTGATTGCTCAGATTTCCCTGAGAACTAAGATGATTGAAATTGGTGCTGAATTTGAGATTTTTGTTCTGCTTATTGTGGTAAGACAGTTCAATATTAGGTGAAATAGGGTAGCCAAAACCCGCTTTGGCATAAAATCCTTTTGCAGGGCTAGGCTCTTCAGCCGGCATAGCAAGCGGTCGAATTACCGGATCAGGGTATTTTACTGCCATCACATGTTCGGGCACGTTGTACTCAATTTTACCTACACTCGTATCCAAAGCCGGAAGTATAGGGAGCGAATTTTTCTTGGCGCTTTCTGCCAATTTAGCTTTGAAGGGTTTAAGCAATTCGGTGCCGTCGTCCTGTGCATTGGCATTAAATGCCAAAAGCAGGAGACTGATACTTGTGAATATTATATTATAAAGTTTCATTGCGAATTTTATTTACTGTTCTCTGAATAACCTGATTCTTAGAGCTTTTAACTTATTTCCCTCCGTCAATCATTTCCAATTCTCCGTTATCGTCATTTAAACGCAAGCGGCTATTGGATGATTTGGCTTTTTTGATGTTCTCGAGTTTTGTTTTTGCTTCTTTTACAATTTCCGGATCGCCATTGTAATTTTTCAGCAGACTTTCCAAAGTACCTTTGGCTGCATCTAAATTGCCCTGTTCTGCATAGATATCGGCAATCAAAATAAAGTTTCTGGCCAACCAGTCATGATGATTTCCCAGTTGTTTGTTGTTTTGGAAGGCAACTTCAGAGGCCTTTTCCAAATTGCGTTGTAAATAATGGATTTGAGCAATTCTGTATCGCCCTTCTGATGCACGAATGTCATCACCTACCAACTTAATGGCTTCGTCATAGTTTCTGCGTGCAACATCGAAAGCTTTAGAATTTTGCTGAGCTTTGGCCAAATAAAAATGTGCTTCAGCTTTATTTTGTGCAGAGGCTGAAGTCTCCTTCAGGTAATTTTCAGACATTGTCTGCAATTCTTTGTTATTTTCCGCATAATAAGCAGATCGCATACCAAATAGTCTGCCCTCACTACGATTTTCAGTATTTGATGCCAAAACCTCCATAGCTTTGAAAAATTTTAGGGCAGCATTGTAGTCCTCAGTTATGTGGTAGCAAATTCTGCCTGCCAACAAATTTGCATTTTCTGCCAGAGCAGGTGGTGCAACAGGATTTTTAGCATCACTGACTTTTCCAAAATCAGCCAAAGCCTCTTCATATTTTTTCAAATTATAGAAACAGATTCCGCGGTTATGGTAAGCAGAGAGACTATTCAAGCCATTTGGAAAACGCTCCAAATATTTGTTGTAACTCTCAGCAGCCTGTGTCCAGTTATCGGTGTCAAATATACGGGCAGCTGACTCGTACAACAATGAGTCTGCCTCCATGTCGGTAAAGTTATAACCCTGAATAGTGGATACAAAAGCCATAAATCCATCCGGATTTCCGGTCTCAATGTAGATTTTACGGATATAAGTAAGGGCGTCCTTTGCTTCTTCACTCTGTATGTTGCTTCTTACTACTGATTTAAAGTATTCCAATGCTTCCAATTCATGGTTTCTACTGTAGCTGATTACGCCCAATTTATAGGTTGCGCGGGTATTGTACTCGCTTTTAGGATAGCTGGAAATCAATTTATCAAAAGTAGTTTTCGCTTCTGCAAATTCATTCTGATTGATTTGTGTGCTGCCTTTCAGATAAAGTGCTTCATCTGCAAAAGTTGATTGTGGGTATTCTCTAACCAATCGGTCGCAAAGCTGAATCTGTTTTTGCGGATTTCCGGTAAGGCTGTAAATTAAGCTAAGCTGATACATAGCATAGTCAACATTTGGATAATCGTTGTCAATAACCTGCTGATAATACTCTCCTGCCTTCCGGTAATTTTCACGGTTTTCAGATGCCTGATAGAGGTAACAGTCTGCTGCACGTACGATAGCATCAGGATAAACAAAATTCAAAACATATTTATCATTGATTGTTTTGAGCTTTTCCTTGATGCTTTTTACAGCCGACTCAAAATTTATGCCGGCTTGGCGGTAATCGTTTTTGCGCAAAAATGCATAGCCCATGGCATAGAAAGCGGTACCTTTTGAAGAATTTGCAGGCAATTTTGGCGCAGAAGAAGCGACAAGCATGAATTTTTCAAATTCAGTGATACACGCATCCATTTTATCTGTCATAAAAAGAGTTTCAGCCTTCCAGAAGTGCGATAGAGCCGTTGTTTCGTTATGTACAGCCAATTTCAGGGACTCGTTGAAAAGTTCCAGCGATTTGGTATAGTTTCCTTCATTGAAATATTGAACACCGCGGAAATAAGCCACTTTCTGGTGAGTCTCGTTTAGTGAAGGTGTTTTGCTTGGCAGATTGCGCAAAATTTCCAAAGCTTTGTCATAATCACGGGTGTTAAGAAAAATTTTACTCAACAGATTTTGCGATTCATTGTAATATTTTGATGCTGACTGAATTTTCATGAAAGCAGTAATTGCATCATTGTCCAACCCCAACTCATATGATAGTTTGGCATAGTTGAAAAGTGCATCATCCTGAACATTTTTATCAAAAGATAGCTCAGATGCCTGTTCAAAAGAAAGTCTCGCTTCTTTTTTCTGTCTCAGTTTCAACTGACAGTTTGCCTGATTGTAAAGGGCATGCTGTCCCAGTTTACTGTTCAAGCCATTGATTTGTTCAA
>JBIKQC010000161.1:0-8763 GCA_044349855.1 Saprospira sp. | reverse complement strand
ATCTTAATACCTAAGAACAGGTCGCTCCTCTGGAGCGAAAAATGGCTCCGTAGGAGTCAAATGTTCTTAGCTATAATTGAATAAGATGAAAAAAAAGCCCCGTAGGGGTGACCTGTTAGATTGTTTAACAAGGTTTTGTGCATATATTAGTTTTATAAAATCCAACCCTTGATTCACATTAGTAATATAAATTTCAAATATTCCCCACTCATCTGGCTTTTGAGGATTAGGACCGTTTTAAGGTGTTTACAGCTCCTTTGCATAATACAATGCCAAACTTGTGTCTAAAATCAGGCCTAAATTTTAACAGTTGATTAACAATATTTTATGACTTTACATGCTATCTAAAATTGATAGAACCTGTCAGATATTGACAATTCTTTTAACTTAAATGCATTCTATACATTTCGTAAATTGAATTATAGTCCTATTTTGTTGAGTTTAGCTATCAGAATAGTTGGATATTTTCCTATTTGATTTTTCAAAAAAAGCCTTATATTTGTTGAAAATGAGTCATTATGAACGGAATTAAAATAAAGCGCATCAGAGAGATGCTGGGCAAAACGCAGGAAGAGATAGCACAAAAGCTGAGCCTCACTCCGCAGGCCTACAGCAGAATGGAAAGGGGTGAAACCTCTATCAGTTTGGATAGATTAGGAAAACTTGCGCAGGCTTTTGATATGAAAATAGAGGATATTTTCGGTTTTGATGATAATAAAGTAGTGATTGCCGGGAACAATAACAATAATGGTGAGGCCAAAGAAAATGCGCTGCAATTTCACCTTACTATTAATGAGAGCAATAAAACCATTGAAATACTGGAGCGTTCATTGGCCAATCAGCAGGAAGAGATCAAACATCTGCGCAAGCAGGTAGAAAAGCTGACGGAGCTGCTGAATAAGAAATAGTTAAACCCGCCGAAAAATCTCATAGCAGCGTTCTATAAAGCTGTAATAACCCATAGATTACAGACGACAAGTTCACATTTCAGGACAATAATCAAGCTAAGAAAAAATTCCGATATCAAAAAAGAATCGGACTATTTCTAATTTTGCGGCAGCTATTTCCGAACGGACTGCGCCTCTTTCAGCAGTGCTTCTTCGGCATTAGCTGAGCTAATAAAACTGTATTTTCCTTTGCCAAAATCAGCCACTCTGCTCAGATTGGTCTTAACATGTTTGTACTCTTTGTCGCTAAAATAGAAGACACTGAGTTTGATATCTTTTTTACTTTGTTTTTTAATCAGCTTTTGAGTTGCAGCGTCCAACTTGAAATTGCCATCTGTTGAAAGTATGATCCGATTATTTCCGCCAGCTATAAAACTTTTTCTTGCTTCAGCATAGGAAAGCTGCAGTCCGGCTGCAATATTACTCGAGGTTTTAACTTTCAGGTTGTTAAGACTGCTCATCACTGCAACTTTGTTTTTGGCAGAAGTGGGCGGCAGCATAAGTTCGGCAACATCCGAATAGGCAATGATACTGATATAATCCTCTTCACGCAATAGCCCCAGAAATTTTTCAAGAGATTGTTTCAAAAGCGGGAGTTTTTCCGGACTGTCCATCGAAGCGGAGATATCGAGCAATAAAATGAGATTGTTTGCTGCAAAACCATCCATACTCGGCATAGGAATTGAGTCCATTTTCTGATTCAGACTGTCCAACCTCTTTTTTTCGAGCATCTCCATGAATTTGGCAACATCAGGAACTGCGTCATTTCTGAGGCTGTCGAAAGCCGGATGTTCCGGATAAACTACTTCAAAAATTGGGGGCAATTCATCTGCAAAAATTCTCTTTTCTTTGCTGTGAATGATAAGCCTGTTGTACAAATAGGTCATACCATTCTCAAAACGATTGTAAACGCCCAATTGGTCAATATTGTAGTAGTAATAGGCACTACTGCATTCTAATCCGGAATATCGGGATGAGGAGGAATTCAAATATTCAGTAGTGCTAGAAAGCAATGATTCTGCTGCTTTGATCATAAGGTCGTAGCGACTGCGGATGTAGGTATCATCGGCAGGTACGGCAATGAGATAACTGTTTCGGTTCAGCTTCAGGTCCCTGATACTTTCCCGGAGTTGCTTGCAGTCATTTGACAAAATAGCACTTTTGTCCTTGGCCCTTACTGCCTTGAGCAGTCTTTTCGACTGTTGAATGGACAGATTGAGCTGAAGGAAGAGATTCGTATAAGGAGAATTTTCTGGATAATAAGCATTTAAAATGCCATTGAGATTCCAATACAATTTATCCTGCAGGGCATAAATGTCAAAGTAAGCTACCTCAATCTGCCGAAGCCATTTGTAACCCTGTTCCAGGTATTTGTCATTTTTATAACTGCCGGAATTGATGTAATTATCAAGCCTATTGCGCAGATCGTCAATTTTTTGGCTTACTGCATTTATTTTTTTGACCTGTTCCAATGCTTTGACCTGCTGTTCTATGAGAATGTGTTTGTTCTCCTCAAAGATTTTCAGATAGAGGGAATCGGGTAGGACAGGAAAGTACTGATAATCTGAAAGGACCGGTTTGGGGCTATATTTTACGTCTGTTGCTTTCAGTTCTACAAACTGATTAAAACTGTAGTTCAGTTGTTCGAATTCATCGTGCATGATCGTCAATGAATAGATTACCTCATTTGAGTAAATCAGATAATTATTGACAGCACGGCAAGTCTGCTCCGTCAGTGTAGTCTGAGCAAATGACTGAAAACAAAGGAAAATCCAACAATAGCGCGAAAAATATGTTAAAATGATCTTCATTTTTTGGGTTTCACGTAGGTGTTCAAATCCATAAAAGATATGAGCTGAACGCGAAATTTACTTTCTTAATTGGACGGAACCTTAGCTAAAAACTGTTCCCAGGACTTAGCGGCAATGGCAGTTGTATAATTTTCAATATAATAAGAGCCTGCCGAAGGATCGATAATATGGTCTATATGACTTTCCAATTTGAGTAGCTGCTGAACATTTCTGGCAATTCTTCTGCTGAATTCGGCCGAGGCCCCGGAAGTATCTGTCGGAATGACCTCAATGCTGTAAACACCTGCGATAGCTGCAGACAGTGCTTGTGTGGTATTGGAAATCATATTCCAATAAGGCTCTTCTGATGCCTCACTTTGTGAACTGACAGCATGGATTTTGGGCCATTTTGCTTTTTCTACATTGTAGGCTTCCAAAATAGCGAGCCAAAGTCTTTTAAATGCCCGCAAAGCAGCAATCGACAGTAAATAATCATCACTTACAGTAAATGTAACTCTGAACTGTTCCTGAGCTTTATCTGCGGTCAATCCGGCTGCAATCAGCGCATCGAAAGCTGAGGCTATATGCTTCAACAATAGTGCAAGGTCTGAAATAACAGATTTTCCAATTTTAATACGCAGATGTATAGCAGTATAATTGGGTAAGCTGCCGGAAATGTTTTGTAAAACTGAAATTGATTTAGACAGATCAACTCCCGAATCAAAACTGCCTTTTCCTGCTTTTGCTTCGGGCAATGCTTCAATTTCGTTCAGCCATTCAGTTGGCGCTTTTTCAAAAGCAGTTCCGCAAAGGTGAATGTCAATCATCTGCAGATAAACGCCTTTAAATATGTTAGAGAGCGCTTT
Source organism: Saprospira sp. (assembly GCA_044349855.1). GTDB lineage: Bacteria > Bacteroidota > Bacteroidia > Chitinophagales > Saprospiraceae > Saprospira. Next base: position 5,160 of record JBIKQC010000161.1, on the reverse strand, counting down.
TGGAGATCCGTCTTCAATGCAGACTGAGACAGATTCCACGCCGCCTTCCAATGATTTTAGAATCAATTTATTCAGCGCTTCAGCATTTTTTCCGTCAAAGTGAAAAGATTCTGAAATCAACCAGTTGTTGCTGTTCAGTGCAGGTAAAACAACAGCAGTTGTATCTTCCTTTCGGTAAAATGGTTTTATTTCAACGTCATCTTCCAATTGCAGCACAATTTCACTAAAAGGTCTTCCCTTCAGGAATTTTTCAATTTTTTGCATCCATTCCGAAGTGCTGAGTGTCTCAAATTCGGCCAGTAGTTCCTTAGCGCTGTTCATTGTTATAATTTTTTGAAAATACAGATAGTTTGGGTTTGACAGGCTTAAATGATTTAACCCACCTGAAAATTCAAATTTCGGATTCTTTATTTAAAGTTGCAAGTTCTTACCAAAATAAAAGGGCAAAAGACTGAAACTAAAACGTATTTTTTTTTATTAAATAAGGAAAGATGCATGGAAAAGTATTAAATTCGCATTACAAGCAGCAAATTCTATGAAAGCAGTAATACCCGTAGCAGGAGCAGGAACAAGACTCCGACCACATACCTACACTCAGCCCAAGCCACTTATTCCCGTAGCGGGCAAGCCTATAATTGCCTCCATCATAGACCAATTGGTTGATGCAGGCATAAGCGAATTTATTTTTATCGTCGGTTATCTTGGCGATAAAATCAGGGATTTTGTGGAGTCCCGCTACTCGCATCTCAGTACTGAATTTGTCTATCAGGACGAACGTCTAGGTTTGGGACATGCGCTCTGGGTGGCAAGATTGGCCTACGAAAAATGTGATGATATACTTATCGTATTGGGTGACACAATTTTTGACGGAGATTTGAACGATATTCTTACATCTCCAAACTCCTGTTTGGGTGTTAAAAAAGTAGAAGATCCGCGCGAATTTGGCGTTGTAGTGATGGGCGAAGACGGATATATAAAGCAGGTGATTGAAAAGCCGCGCATTCCAAAGTCAAATCTGGCCATTGTCGGTATTTATAAAATAACAGAAGTTCCGAAATTTATCTCAGCGCTTCATTATGTTATAGAGCATAATATCCGTACCCGCGATGAGTTTCAACTGACTGATGCGCTCATGTATATGTTGGAACAGGGCAGCAGATTTACTATCTGTCCTATTGAGAACTGGTTTGACTGCGGCAAAAAGGAAATTCTGCTTGAAACTAACGCTATGCTGCTCAAGCGCCGCGAACCGCAGGAAAATCTGCCGAAATTTGACAATACCATCATCATTCAGCCGGTGAGTATTGGTCAAAATTGCAACATCAGCAATTCTATTATCGGCCCCAACGTATCTGTTGGAGATCATTCTACGCTCAATTACGCTATTGTGCGCAATTCCATCATCGGTAGTTTTTCTTCTATCGAGGAAGCCGTTCTGCACCGGTCCATTATTGGCAGCGATGCTTCAATAAAAGGACTGAGCCAGAGTTTGAATATCGGTGATAACACTGAGATTGATTTTAGCTAATCTAGGGGGCGTTCTATAATAATGTAAGCCAGCAAAGCACAAATTACCCAGAAGCTCCTGAGGAGCGATATTTTTGTAGCAGCGAAAGCTGCGAAGGAAAAGAACCCTGTAGGGGTGATATTTTATTTTTTAACCATTTTATTGAACAAATTTATTTTAAATGCCAGAAACTACAAACTTTTAGGTTGCCGGTATTTCAACAAGATATAATATTAAAGGCTGCTTCGAATATGATGCAGCCTTTAATATTTTTTTGAATTCGAATGCATTACAAGTGTTATTAGTTTTGCTTACACTCCTAAATAAAAATTATAAAAAAATATTTTCTTTTCATGTTCACACTTTTTAAAAGTTGTTCATGAAGTTGTATTGACTCAAAAAAGTTCAAAAAAACTAAAAAACTCTTAGTAAAAAAATAAAAAAGTGTATTTAAAGATTTAAGTAAATACTTTAAGAATAAAAATTTGTAAAACATTTTCTAACAAACTAATTAAATAAAACTTTATGGCCGACGAATTAAGTCTTGATAGTATCAAGGACATGAAAAAAGCCGATTTTATTAAGGCTTTCAAAAACAAAGCTGCCTGGAAAAAAGCAAAGTCTGTAATCATTCTGGTAGATTATAAACTCGAAGGTAAAAAAGCAGTCATTGCCATTCCTTTCAAAAAAGAAAACGAAATGAAACTTGAGATGAAAAGGCTCAAGAAGGATAAGCTGCACATACTTAAAAAATCGGGTGGTGGAACAATTAAAATTGAAGTTGGAGCCGATGGTCAAAGAGAGGCAAAAATCGAATTAGGTATTGGTGGACTCAAACCGGAATTGCTTCTATTGAAAGCTAGCCCTCTTTTTGAGAAAATTAAATTGAGAATTCAGGCTACTCAAAACGAAGAAGCAATGGCCGACTCAGCTGCTTCTGAGGGCGAAGTGGATGCTAATGAAAATTTGCCGGAGGATAGTTTGGATGACGTTGCAGTTGATGAAAGTCCTGAAGTAACAGAAAGCGCAGAGCCAGAAACTGAACAAGCGGATAATAATGCATCCCTAATTACAGAAATTAATGGTTTAACAAGCAGAATCGGAACTTTATTCAGAGATAGAATTCAACCAATTGCTAATGCGATTAGAGGCAACTCTGCAACTCAAGAACATTTACAGCAAACAGAGGAAACTTCTGAATTGATAGACAGTTTAAAAGAAAAATTTGAATCTGCCGGCGAAGAGGTAAAAAGACAGGTTAATGATTCAGTAAATCGCATATTAAATTTAATCCCCAATTTAGATAGAATCAAAACTGCACTTAGAAATCTATTTCGAGGAAATGCTAATGAAAACGCCAATACTACTGAGCAAGGCGGGTCATTAAACGAAGGCCCAGCCACTGAAAATGTAGCTCTTGACAGAAATAAATTAAAAAGTTACGCAGATCAGGGAAAAGCTATTGCGGATGAATTTAAGTCATTAAAGGCCATAATTAAAACAAATTTGGAAGACCTTCAGTCTGAAAATGAAGATGTGGAAAAAGTTAGTAAGATGATTGAAAAGGTACAAAAACACGAGGATATATTTGACGCAATGTCTGAAGAAGAAAAAGAAAAAGTACAAAAAATGCGTGATACTATCAAATCCAAGATTACGCCCGAATTAGAGAAAATGATGGACGATGTAGCAAGGTATTTGAGGGTAAGAGATAACATTGCTGACTCCCGAGCAAGAGATCAACAAGGCGTCAGAGATAATATCCAGAACTTAAGGTCTAGGCTTGAAAGCTTAAAAGCAAGTTTAGCAAATTAAAAATATCTTAAAACTATAACAACAACATTATATTATGGCTCTTATAGATGAAATTAGAAATTTTAGAGAAGAATATCGCTTGCAAAGGGCATATTTTGAACAGGATGGTATACTGGAAGATTCTGAAAGGCAGCAATTAGATGAGCTTGCAGCAGAGATCAATGAGCTTGAACATGCATTTACAAGGCAAGAACATCAAAGCACTCAAACTACTTCAACTACTCGCCCAACAACTACTCCTACAACTACTCCTATTACGACTCCTACCACCACTCCTACAACGACTCCTACTCCAATTGTTAGCGAGCAACCAGAAACTGAGGAACCGGAAACACATGACGAAATGTCTATACCGGTAGAAGAGGGTGTTGGCGTAAATATTTCTTCTGATACAGAAGGAAATGTGTCAGTTGGAGTTTCTGTTGAAGAAGACGGCACTTCTGTAGGCTATTCGGTGAGTACTAGCGGTGAGACAACAGTAAGTATAGGACATGAGACAGAAGGAGAACATGGCACTACTTCTGTTGGACTAGAAGTTAGTTCTGAGGGTAATTTTACGGCATCAGCAGAACACGAATTTAACAATGATGTAACAGCTTCGGCCGAGATTACAAACGAAGCTTTAACCTTGGCTTTAGGCAGAGAATGGGATATGCCTGCATTAGATTCATGGGTATATTTATTGCCACCAAGTCCTGCAACTTTTGGATTGGCTGTTGTTTTGAGCGGCAGTTTAACTGGTAAAGCGGGGATAGAATTAAAGGAGAATGTTAATTTTACTCAAGGTACATCATCTGTTGGAATAAAAACAAAGGGCAGTCTGACGGCCACAGTTCGAGTAACAGGAGAAGTAGCTGGAATTATTCAGGCAGGTGGAGAATCAGGCATTACAGCCACTATTATTGGTGAGGGAGCGTTGGCATATAATGGTTCTAATCTCTCTCCGAATGCTTCAATAACAGCAAATCTAGTACTCTCTTTCAATGTTATAATTGGTTTATCAGAATCTATCATTACAGCTGCCAGGTCTTTTAATGTTTCGAGAGAGGACCTAACTTTTAGTTATCCGATTTCTTCGTTGGAGCTTCTGAAGGTGGTTGGTGTTCGTATTGTAAATGGAAGTATTACCGGAACGCCAAGTTTTGAACCAGGAAAGGATTTGGAAAGAGTAAAGAGTGCTATAAATAGCGGTGTTCAAAGAATTAAGGCAGCCTGGGAACAAATTAAACATTATTTTGATGCGCTTGGTAACTTTATAGGTGAAGTGCATGAAGCTGCTGTAGATGCAACAACAGATGCAATTGAATCTACTGTAAATACTGTACGTGAAGTGCATGAGGGTGCTGTAAATGCAACAACAGATGCAATTGAATCTACTGTAAATACTGTACGTGAAGTGCATGAAGCTGCTGTAAATGCAACAACAGATGCAATTGAATCTACTGTAAATACTGCACGTGAATCACTTGATGACATTGGAGATGGAATAAATAATCTCAGAGATAGAATCAATAATATGGACTTAAACCCATTTGATTAGTTCAAAAATTAAAAATTAAAATAATATGACAATTCAAGAAATGCAACAGGAATTAACCAGCCTCAGAGCCAGGTTAACAAGATATAGAAGTGAGTCAATCAGTGCTGATGATGTTGATACACCTGGAGTATTGGATGATACAGAATTAGCAAGAATACATAGTTATGATCAAGAAATTGCTACTCTTGATGCCAGAATTCGTCAAATGATTTCGAGGCAACCGCAGACAACTGAGCATAATGTAATTCAAGGGGAAGAAATAGTAGTTACAGCTAGACAAAGACCCTACACTGATGAG
>JBIKQC010000160.1:0-8797 GCA_044349855.1 Saprospira sp. | reverse complement strand
ATGTGTAAAAGCCATTTTGGTAAAAGGTGCTGCAAATATGGCCCGCAAATTCTTTGACAATGCTCAGACTGTAGCCAAAGACAATGGTGCATTCGGTATCGGTTACATTCAATATGGTGAAGAAGAAATAAAAGGTTCTGTAGTGAAATCACTCAGTGAAACTGAACTAAACGGCATCAAAACATCGATGAATGCTGAAACGGGGGATGCGATTCTCCTTGTGGCCGGCGAGCGCAAAACAGTAAATTCGGCTTTGGGCAAAGTACGCAGTTGGGTAGCCGCTGAGTTAAAATTGGCCGATACCGACACTTTGGCATTCTGCTGGATTGTTGACTTTCCAATGTATGAATTCGACGAAGAAAAACAGGCTTGGGACTTCTCCCACAACCCCTTCTCTATGCCGCAGGGCGAGATGGCAGCCTTGGATAAAGCAATTGAAACTGGCGACTATGCTGCTGTTTCAGCCTATCAGTACGACATTGTCTGCAATGGTATCGAATTGTCGAGCGGGGCTATCCGTAACCATCGTCCTGACATTATGTACAAGGCCTTCGAAATTGTCGGCTATCCAAAAGAAGAGGTTGATAAACGCTTCGGTCACATGATCAATGCCTTCAAATTCGGTGCTCCGCCGCACGGCGGTATCGCTCCGGGCTTGGACCGTATGGTAATGGTGTTTTCTGATAAAGAAAATATCCGCGAAGTTATCGCCTTCCCGCTCAATCAGCAGGCCCGCGACCTGATGATGGGCTCTCCAAGTGAAATCACGGATGTTCAGTGGAATGAATTGGGACTGATGGTTAAACCTGAGAAAAAATAATATCAAATATAGCTCTTTGAAGATATTTCAATTCTTAAGCTATAATTTTAAGATAAGCCCGGCAAAATTGCCGGGCTTTTTGTATCTTTGCATCTCGAAAAAAAGAGATAGAAATGAAAAAAAAATACCAACTGATTGCCTTTTTTAGCTTTTTTATGCTGATAATTTTGAGTTCCTGCGGCAGTAAATCAGCAACAAAAAAAGAAAACAAAGCAGATGAGGTTAAAATCGACAGCAGCGCTGATTCCGATTTGGCCTATGTCGATTCGCTCAAATTGGAACAGGGCGAAATACCTCCGGGTTGGGAAAAGGTAAAACTTTGGGAAGATGGATATTACATTTCCTTCCCAAAAAAGCCTTGGAAAAAAATCATTCATAACAAGAACAGAATTGAATTCCACTATCCAAAAAAGAATTACGATACCTACGCATCTATAACAGACCTGGCCAAAGAACCCGCGTATAAAGAAACAAAAGCTGAAAAACAGGTGTTTTATGAAGCCGTACTAAAAGATTTACTGGCCGATTTAACGGATTCGGATGATCAGCACGAAACACCGCAGATTATCAAAAAAGAGGAATTTCTTTGCCTAAATTTATACGAAGGCATGTATGTAGAGTTGGAAGCAATGGATGTACACATCTATACAGAATGTGTCATTATCGGCAAAATGCTTTATACCATGTCTTTTCTGATTTGGGGAGAAGAAAGTCCGGCGGTAATTCAAACAAAAGACCGTTTTTTCAAATCTTTCGGCAAAGAACTTCAGGTCAAATAAGGCAATTTAATATATTTAGGTACAAACAATTAAGAAAAAACACCAAAGTAAACAATGAAAATTTTAACTACAGCACAGATTAGAGCCTGTGACACTTACAGCATTGAACATGAATCTATAACTTCTCTCGTACTTATGGAGAGAGCTTCCAACCGTTTTTGCGAATGGTTTATACAGGAATTTCCCCTGGCAGAAAATCCTTTAGTCAGTATTTTATGCGGAAAAGGCAATAATGGCGGTGACGGTTTGGCCTCTGCAAGAATGCTTCAGGCAAATGGTTATGAAGCAGAAGTCTTCATTTTAGATTTTTTGGCAAAGCCCAGCAACGATTTCTCGTCAAATCTGGAACGCCTAAAAAAGGAGAATAAAATTAAAATCAACTATATCCAAAGCGCTGAAGAAATACCTGTTTTCGACGAAGAGGAAATTCTGATAGATGCCATTTTGGGCAGTGGTATCAGCAGACCTTTGAGCGGAGAGATGGAGAAAATTGTCAACTTCGTCAATGAATGCAACAATATTGTTGTTTCAATTGATATCCCAAGCGGAATGTTTGCCGATGACAGAACAACCGGAACAAGTATTCATGCAGATTATACCTTTACTTTTGAAGGGCCAAAATTCAGCTTTTTGCTTCCCGACAACTTTCAAAGGGTTGGTGAATTTGCTTATGCCTCAATCGGTTTGGATCAGAAATACATTGCTTCACTTCCCGTCCATAATTATTATGTGACAGAGGAAACTGTTAAAAGAATTTATAAAATCCGTCCAAAATTCGCTCACAAAGGCCTTTTTGGACATGCATTACTGGTTATGGGATCTCATGGCAAAATGGGCGCTGCAATACTTGCTACCCGCGCCTGTTTGCGTTCGGGAGCAGGATTGGTTACAGTACATGTCCCGGGTTGCGGATATGATGTGATGCAGATGTCAATTCCTGAAGCGATGGTAACTTTGGATGAAGACCAATTCATCTTTACCAGAGTTTATGACCTGCAAAAATACAATACTGTTGCGGTAGGATGCGGATTGAGTACCAAGAACAAAACGCGAAATGCGCTCTGTTATATGCTCAAAAACATGGAAAACCCTACAGTTTTGGATGCTGACGCACTCAACATATTGGCTCAAAGCCCCGATTGGATGGAGTTTATTCCAAAAAACAGCATTCTGACACCGCATCCGAAAGAGTTTGAACGCATGTTCGGTCGTACCGAAAACGGTTATGACCGATACGAGCTGCTCCGCAACAAAGCCCTTGAACTGGGTGTTTACATTATTCTGAAAGGTGCAAACAGCTGTATAGCTACGCCTAATGGTGATTGTTTCTTCAACTCCACAGGTAATCCCGGCATGGGTACCGCAGGCAGCGGTGATGTGCTTACCGGTATACTCTCAGGACTGTTGGCTCAGGAATATACACCCCTCGAAGCCTGTATTTTGGGTGTATATCTGCATGGTCTGGCCGGTGATATTGCGGCAGAGGAAAGAAGTCAGGAAGCCTTAATGGCCGGCGATTTGATAGAATACCTCGGAAAGGCTTTTATGAGATTGCGTCCGAGTGACAAAAAGGTTCACCGTTATGTAGGCAAAACAAAGGAATTGAGTTAATCTCAATTTGATATAAAAAAAGCGAAAGTTTCGGAGAGAGACTTTCGCTTTTGTTTTTTACTAAAGAATGTTTTTTATGATAATTTTCTGCCCCCTAAAATCTATTTCCTCTCCTGCAGTTTTTCCCATCAGTTCTGCCCCTATAGGTGAAAGCGGAGAGATGGCAAAATAGTTTTTATCATCGCAGTTCAACTTGCCGGCAGCAACAGCAATGTAATAATTTGCGTTTTCACAGATTACCAAAGCGCCCGTTTCTCCTTTACTGCAAATTTTGTCCGGCTTTATTTTCTCCATTTCCTGAATGGCAGTAAGCCACTCTTTCAACTGTGCTGAGAGTTTTTCTACCTCCAACTGCATCATGGCTCTGCCGGTTTCGTGTTTGTCTCCGGCACTGCTTTTGGTTTCGTCATTGGCGGCGCTTTGAGCCTCTTTTATTGATAAGGCAACTGCAGCAACTTTTTTCTGCAGCAGTGACAAACATTGTCCGTAAAGTTTTAATTTAATTTCAGTTTGCATATTTGTCAGAATTTGGATTAAAAAAAGCATCGAACTTCCCCAAGTTCGATGCTTTGTGCCTAGGCAAATGCTTTGGCAAATGCTTTGGCAAAATCCCCATAAATTAACCCTAACTAAAACATTACTATGAAAACTATTGAATTGGTCAGTTGACCTGTTTCTTAGTAATACAAAGATGATGCTTTAAATAAGCGTATCATTCAGCAGAATACTTAAAAAGTAAAATTAGGTAATTAGCCTAAGTTCTATTTTTTAGTTTTCCTGAAAAAAGGAGTTTACGAACTCTCTTTTATCAAAGGCTTGCAGATGATCAATCCCCTCGCCTACTCCTATATACTTAATTGGTATTTTGAACTGATCACTGATACCAATAACAACACCACCTTTTGCCGTTCCGTCCAACTTAGTAATTGCCAGACAGGTAACATTGGTGGCTTTCGTAAATTCTTCAGCCTGATGAAATGCATTCTGACCAACAGAACCGTCCAAAATGAGCATTACCTCATGCGGAGCATCAGCAATGTTTTTTGTGATAGATGTTCTAATTTTGGCCAATTCTGCCATGAGCTGTTTGTTATTTTGCAAACGACCTGCTGTATCTATAATAGCGATGTCGCAATTATTTTGAACTGCGTATTTAACAGTTTCGTAGGCGACTGCTGCAGGATCTGCGTTCATGCCTTTCGAGAAGAAGTCACATCCTACACGATCTGCCCAAATTTTAAGCTGATCGACTGCAGCTGCACGAAAAGTATCGGCTGCGCCAAGAACGATTTTATGTCCCTGAGATTTAAGCCTGTGCGCCAATTTACCTATGGTTGTGGTTTTCCCTGCTCCGTTGACACCGACAATTAGAATGATATAAGGCTTTTTGACATCTTTTGGAATGTCAAAAAACATAGTGTCTGCGGTGGTATTTTCAGAAAGCAGCTGAACGATTTCATCGCGAAGAATTTCATTCAATTCATTGGTAGACATGTATTTGTCCTTGGCCACGCGTGCTTCGATACGATCAATGATTTTCACTGTCGTTTTTACACCTACATCAGATTGAACGAGAATATCTTCCAGTTCATCCAATACCTCTTCATCCACTTTTGTTTTTCCGGCGATTGCTCGGCTAATTTTTCCAAAAAAACTTTGTTTTGTTTTCTCTAGACCCTTATTTAGGTCTTCTTTTTCCTTCTTACCGAAAATTTTATCAAAGAATCCCATATAATAACTTTTATTGAATATGCAAAATAAACAAGTAAAGAAAGAGGAAAGAGGAATACCTAAAGTTTTTGACATTTTTTTTGTAAAAAACTAAAAAGGCCTTTAAATTGCTTTTAAATTGAATTTTTCAAAAACAAAAAAAGGCTTCTCCCTTACAGAAGAAGCCGAATTCCTTAACCTTGATTACCTGTTACTTAGTGTTGAAAAATTCCTCGACTTTATCTTTGTGCATGATTACTTCTTTATACGAGTATTTGCCTGTAATCGGGTCTTTTACACTTTTGACTACACGAACATGATCTTTACCTGAACCGGCATTCGATGCACGCTGTGCAACCTTTGCATTTTTTGAAATCTTCTTAGCCATTGTCTTTCCTCCGGTTTAGTTATTATTTGATTTCTTTGTGGATAGTGTAACGCTTGAGAATAGGATTGAATTTTTTCAATTCCATACGCTCAGGCGTATTCTTACGGTTTTTCACGGTAATGTAACGAGACATACCGGACATACCTGAATTTTTGTGTTCTGTGCATTCCAAGATTACCTGCACGCGGTTACCTTTTCCTTTCTTAGCCATGACTATATATTAATTTAGCTTGGTTTCTAATTTATTTAACGATTGAAGACAGTTTCACCTTGCGGTTATTGTCGAAAGCTTCCGGAGTGTAAGTAATGCTGTAAGTTTTATTACCATTGGCATCTACTTTCTCAACACGGCGATAAGTACGCTCAGTGCTTAGAGTTTTAACAGCATTAGGATCGACGACCCATACAAATGGATCGAAACCTTTTTGCAATTGATTCTTTAGAAAAGTATGTATACCCAATTTATTCATAGTTCGAATAGCCTGAGTACTAACTTTCAGTGTCACCCAAAGATTTAATTCTGGGATGAAAAAACGTTTTGTTTTCAAATTAGCGTTGAAACGACGTTTTGTTTTGCGGTTGGAGTGAGATACATGGTTACCTACCAATGATTTCTTTCCGGTCAATTGACAAATTCTCGACATGACTTTTTATAATTTAAAAAGTCCCACAAGCGGGTGGAACTTAACTTCTCACAATATTTTCTTACTTTTTACTTATACAATTGTGATCCTGAAGGGATTCGAACCCCTAACCTTCTCATCCGTAGTGAGATGCTCTATCCAATTGAGCTACAGAACCTTGCTGTTACCATCGAAAAGCGAGTGCAAATATATGACTGTTTTTTTTATTTCACAAGCATTAATGATTTTTTTTTATTAATATTTTAATTTTCTCATTAATCCTCAGTCATTTTCGTTTCAGTTCCTGAAGCAAAAATATAAAATACCTCTTAAATAAAATAAAGCTATCTTCGCTTTTTATAATTTATTATCAATATTATTTTCAAACATCATGAAATTAGACATTTTGGCAATCGGAGCGCATCCTGATGATATTGAAATCTCTTGTTGCGGTACCCTACTTCATCACATTTCACTAGGGCATAAAATTGGCATTCTTGACCTTACAGCCGGGGAATTGGGCACCCGCGGTGACGGTGAAACACGTCTTAAAGAGGCTGCAACTGCTTCTTCCATGATTGGTGCGATCGTAAGGGGAAACCTGCAGCTGCCCGACGGCTTTTTCGAGCACAATAAAGAAAATATGTTTGAAATAATTAAAATGATCCGTTTTTTCAAACCCGAAATTGTTTTGGCCAATTCTGTAAATGACCGTCATCCTGACCACGGCAGAGCTGCTAAACTGATAGCTGATGCCTGTTTCTATTCGGGACTGAGAAAGGCTGAAACAGAGTGGGAAGGTAACTTACAGGAGGCATGGCGTCCAAAAGCAGTTTACCATTATATTCAGGACTACAACCTGGAGCCTGATTTTGTCTTTGACATTAGTAAATACATGGATAAAAAATTGGAAATCCTTATGGCATATAAATCCCAATTTTACGATCCCAATTCTACTGAACCAGCTACGCCTATCTCCTCAAAAGAGTTTCTTGAGTTCCTTAAGGCAAAAAACTGTACCTATGGCAGAGCATCTGGATTTCACTACGCAGAGGCTTTTAATGTCAATCGAAATATAGGCGTGACTGACCTTTTTGACCTGAAGTAAAAAAAACTATGCAGAAAATCCTTCTCTACTGCAGTTTTATTGCGACAGCAATAGCTATTTACTTTGCATTTCAGAGTATCAGACTTTCCAATCAAAGACAGAACCTGAGTAATGATTTGGCTGAATTGCAGAACATAAAATATGGGCTGCTGAATGCAGATCTTTGGAAAGAGAAAGCAGCGGCCTTTCTCCAAAAAAAAATCGAGGCATTTTCATTGGATGCTGACAACCGCGCCCTCCTAAAAAAGGGCGTTGAATACGGTCTTTATCGAATGGCGGATCAGTTGGACAGTTTCCTGAAAGTAGAAAAAAACAGTGCTGACTGGCAAAGCAAACTGAAATCAGTAATTAAAAATACGGCATTACCTTCTATCAATCTCAGATCGAGGGTGCCGATAATTGCTGAATCGGTGATGCAGGAACTTGACAAAGACGCCGTTCAAAACAACCTGAAAATCTACTTGAACAAACAGGTGGAAAAACTTCAGGAAGAGTCGGACAAAACAGTTACAACCGGCTACAGAGACAGTATCATAGCAAGCTATGACTGCAATTCTCCGGACATGGCATACAGCTTTCTGCAAAATAAAATTTCAAACATTCAATCGCAACTTTGGTCGATGGCAGTAATCCTGCTTTTTTGCTTATTGGCATCATTTTTCAGTTGGATTTGCTCTTTACAAATTTCCTGGATTCATTACTGTTCTCTTGTAATTATCTCTTTCACTATACTTACCGCGGGTGTCAGTACACCAATGATAGATATTGATGCAAGGATTTTATCGCTTAATTTCAGACTGCTTGATGAAGAAATTGGATTTAAAGACCAAATTCTGTTTTATCAGAGCAAAAGCATTTTGGATGTAACTTATCTTTTATTATTCAAGGGGGATTTACTAACATCAATAATTGGACTTCTCATCCTTATCTTCAGCATTGTTTTTCCTGTATCCAAACTAATTGCTTCGGCATTTGCTTATCGCAGGGTACAGATTATCAACAACAATCCCATCATGAAGTTTCTGGTCTTAAAATCAGCAAAATGGTCCATGGCAGACGTCATGGTAGTGGCTATTTTTATGGCTTTTATAGGTTTTAATGGTCTTCTGAAAAGTCAGTTGGGCCAATTGAAAAATAACAGGCAGTCAGAAATTCTGACAACTCACCAATTCAGCGGTCTGCAGCCGGGTTTTATTCTTTTTACCATTTTTTGCCTGGCCTCACTTTTTTTGGCGCTGTTCATGGAAAAAAGACTAAAAAATACAACTCTAAAAATTGATAAAAAATCCTGAATGAAAAAAGACATTGAAACAAGGGGGGATATTGAGCACCTGATGGAGCAATTCTACCAAAAGCTAATACCCGACACTATTGTGGGATATATTTTCACTGATGTGGCTAAACTGAATCTTAGCGAACACCTGCCTGTTCTGGCTGATTTTTGGGAAATTATCCTTTTGGGAACAGGAAATTATAAAGGAAATGTCATGCTGAAACATCTGGAGCTGAACAATAAAACAGCTCTCCTTCCTGAACACTTTGAAAGATGGAAAAAATTATTCTTCGAAACCTTGAAGGAACTTTACAGTGGGCCGGTTGCAGATGAAGCCATCAGGAGAGTAAATCTCATGGAGGGGCTCATGCAGTTTAAAATTGAACAGCAGCGCGATAAAAATAAATTAGTATAAGATGAAATTTAATGCCTTTTTAGCGAAGACTAAAAGTTGGAATATTCGGTTGTTTCCTGATTTCCATTTG
>JBIKQC010000159.1:0-8798 GCA_044349855.1 Saprospira sp. | reverse complement strand
TAATGACAGAGAAAGACTCGCGCGGAATTGCATTGCGCAGACTGCCGCCGTCAATTACAGCAATACTGATTTCCAGTGCTTTTGAAGCCTGCATCAGGAAACGGTTCATCAATTTATTGGCATTGCCGCGGCCAAGGTGGATATCCATACCGGAATGTCCGCCAGTTAGTCCTTTTATTGAAATTTTATAGGCTTTTGAACCTGCAGGGACTGCAGCAGGCGTATATTTACCCAGAGCGGAAACATCAATTCCTCCAGCACAACCGATCGTCAGTTCTGTATCTTCTTCTGTATCCAGATTGAGCATATATTTTGCAGAAAGCAGACCGCCTTTCAGTTCCAGAGCGCCGGTCATTCCCGTTTCTTCGTCAATCGTAAAGAGGGCTTCCAAGGCAGGGTGCGGAATATCGGTAGAAGAGAGCAGGGCCATGATTGCAGCTACGCCAATGCCATTATCGGCGCCAAGAGTTGTCCCTTTGGCTTTGATCCAATCAGCGTCAACAAACATGTTGATGCCATCACGGTCAAAATCGAAAACGGTATCTGCATTTTTTTGGTGAACCATATCCAGGTGGCTTTGCAGTGCCACTGTCGGACGGGATTCCATGCCTTTTGTTGCAGGTTTTTTAATAATAACATTGCCAATATGGTCAACATAGGTTGCCAATCCCAACTTTTCGCCAAAAGCTTTGGCAAAAGCAATGACACGTTCCTCTTTTTTGGATGGGCGGGGAACAGCATTAAGATCTGCAAAATGATTCCATAGCGCCTTTGGTTCCTGATTTCTGACTTCCATTATTAACTATTATAATTGATTGTGAGATAGGAAAATTTCGTTGCAAAGATAAGAAAAATATTCCGATTGGAGATTGGTTGAAAATATAATAGATACAATCAAAAAAATTACAAACCACTACAACCCTAAGTAAAAGAGCTTTTAAATGGCATTAGCCTTTTGAAATTTGTAAATCAACCATTTTGGGGTATAGAGTCGTACGGCCGTACAACTCTACACCCCAAAAAATACATTGGTATTAGAGCATTATTTTTGATTGCCAAACCAGACAGCCAGTAAAATTACCATACCTCCGGCCAGTTCCTGAAAGGAAGGCAGTTCCAAAAGAAGAAAAAACGCCCATATAATCGCATAAACCGGTTCCAAAGCCACATATAAACTTGCAGTCTGTGCAGATAAGCCTTTCAGGCTTCCTACAAAAAGTCCGTGTGACAATCCGGTAAAAACGGTGCCCAATAAAAACCAATAGCCATATTGCAGCGGTAAAGCCTCCCAACTGCAGATAAAAACCGCAGGCAACAGGATCAAAGCAGCTCCTGTGTTTTGCCAAAAGGCAAGTTCAAAAGCTCCATACTTATTCGAAACACTTTTATTGATTAGTGTTATCAATGAAAAAAATGCAGCAGAAAGAAGGCCCCAAATAATCCCGAGCAGATAGTCTCCGCCAAAATCATTATAGGGAATCATAAAAGCCACTCCTGCTAGGGTCAGCAAACCGAAAAATAATTGTCGGGTTTTGATCTTACCCTGTTTGAACAAAGGTGCTAAAAGTACAGTAAAAATAGGAAAGGTTGAAAAAGTCAGCACCCCAACTGCTACTGTTGACATCTGAATACTTTTAAAAAAAGCAACCCAATGTGCAGCTAATAAAAATCCCAATACAGCAAGCACATATAGGTTAGATTTGCTTTCACCGGTCCATTTATCTTTAGTTACCAACATCCAAAGAAACAGAAAGAGAGCAGCCCATGCTGCCCTGCCCCAAACCAGTAAGGCCGGATCGAGCGGAATTAGTTTACCAAAAAGACCTGCACCTCCGAAAAGTAATACTGCCAGTTGAAGCCTAAAATGAAATTTATTTAAAACAAAATTCATACTCAATTTATTAACTTGAAAAGTTGAAAGTAAAACATCAGACTTTTTTTAAAACTTTATACTTGCAAGAACACAATTTTTAAAATGATTTTTTGTTAATTTGTGAGACTTAAAGTTAAAATCAATTAAATTGCAAATAAAACTAAAAAAACACATTTGCATTCTTTCTTGCGTTTTACATTTGAAAAACAAAATAAAGTAAATTCATAAAAAAAGAATAATATGAACATTAGGGTAACTCTATATTCGGTATTTTTTTTATTTTTTTTCAGCTCTATTGACATGAGTGCTCAGCAGATGGTGTTACCTACTCCTCAGACTGAAGAAGATGCATTTAAAATGAAAAACCTAAGAGACAGATGGAATCTTGCATTGGGTACTTTTCAAATTCAAATTGTCAATACACGTATCAACCCCCAAATTGATGTTTCTGTAATCGAGCAGATTGAACAAGCAAGAAAAGAAGAGCAAATTAATTATATTCCGCTAGGAGATAATATAAGGGTCATGATACTTCCAAAATCAGAAATCAACAAAGCTGATTACAAAAAATTGGATCCCTACAAGTATATCGCAGAGTAAAAAACAAAAAATTTTTCATTTTAAGTAAGAAATGATCATGACGAAATATACACTGGCTTCGCTGCTCTTTTTATTTAGTTTTAATAATTCTTTTGCCCAATCTGACGGTTGCGCTACAGCTACACCCATAGCAATTCCAGTATCTGGTAATATTTGTTCAAATTTTACAAGTGCAGGTGGAACTGCAGATAATTTCACAACTACCTGCAACGCCAATGCCGGAGCCAATTATGTTTGGTTTCAATATACAGTAACCGGAACACAAAATACTATAACAGTTACTCCCGGAACCCTTAACAACCTGACGGTGGTGTACGATGCCACCCCCTGTTCAGATGGTACGATTAGTTTCTGTAATACTGCAACAGGAACCAATCCAATTACTATTGTACAGGCAAATCCGGTAGGAACTACTGTACTAATTGGCGTAGCTTCTACAAATGGAATTGACGGCACTTTCCAACTTTGTGTTACATCTCAAACACCTGTCAACACTTCTGCAGGTGATAACTGTATCAATGCAATTCCATATTGCAATGCTTCGAATACGCTCAATGTGAATAATATGAATATATTCACAGGATCAGCAAACACACCAAGTTGCCATCTTTCAAATCCACAAATGGATGTTTTTATAACATTCACAGCTACGACTAACGGAACCATTGCTTGGACAGCCAATCCAAGCTCCAATTTCGTTGAATATGACTGGGCCTTATACAATGTTACAAACGGATGCCCCGGCACTGAAATATGTTGCAATTATAATTTTGCAAACTCCACCGGGTCTAATACAGGTATGTCACCAGGCGGACCGGGTGCTTGCGGTACAAACGGCATAGGGGGTGCAGCTTTGGAGTTCAGCCCCACCGTAAATGCAGTGGCAGGTCAAACCTATGCGATCAGGTTAAATAATTACAGTGGAGATGGAACAGGTTTTGTCTTTTCCTGGCAGGGTACCGCTGCAATTGCCCCAAGTGTCAATTTCACCATCAACCCCTCTACAGTTGTCTGTGCTTCTTCTACTGTTGTAAATATTGCAAATACCTCTGCAGGTACTCCCAGTTGGACCTTTGGCAACGGGAATTCTTTTACCGGAGCTTCCCCTCCTGCTCAAACCTATAATACGCCGGGTACTTATCCAATTACAGGTACTATTGGGGGAGCCTGTCCTTCTACATTAACCCGTTATGTACAATTATACGGACCAATAACTGCAGTCAGTTCCGTTACTGCGCCGACCTGCGGTACCGGTTGCAACGGATCCTCTGCTGCACTGTCTCAGGTACAGGGCGGTGACGGTACTTTTTCCTATTCATGGAGTTCAGGTGCAGCTACACCTTCTATCAGCAATCAATGTCCGGGCAACTATACAGTCACGGTCAGTGATGGAAGCTGCCCTTCTACGGTATTGACTGTTACGATTCCTTCCACTCCTTCTATATCAGTTTCAGAAACAAATAGTGCTCCTACCTGTAATACATCAAACGGTTCTATTAATCTGTCTGTTTCGGGAGGTACTGCACCTTATTCTTTTCTGTGGAGCAATGGACGAACAACTGAAGATATAAATTCTTTGCCTGCAGCGACTTATACTGTCACGGTAAGCGATGCTTCAAGCTGCACAACAGTTACAAGTATTACACTTTCTTCTTTGATTTCTGTACCGAATATTACTGTCACAAGTGTTAACAATGTATCCTGTAATGGAGGTTCTAACGGGGCTGTAAATATTACCATTGCCAACAATACCAGTTGCAGCTCAGCTACAGTCGTGCTCAATGAGGTAATGTACCGACCACCTGTAAACAACGGCGTTGACCCTAATTCAGGTGAATATATTGAATTGATTGGCCCTCCGGGTACAAATATCGGCTGTTTTGTTTTAACTGACGGTGATTGGACCATCACAATCCCTCCGGGAACTGTTATTCCGCCCGACGGAATCTTTACAATCGGCAACAATGCTGTTTGGGGAGCGGGTTTCTTTGACCTTGATGCAGAAAACTGCGGGTGTTTTACAGAGGACACTGGCGGAAATGCCCTCTTAATCCTTTCTGATGCGGGTGAATATGTTTCTTTATTTAATAACACAGGTACTTTCCTTGATGGGCTAATTTATGGCACTCCTACAGCTGCTAATACCCCACCAAACGGCTTTTTAACTGTTGGTGGCATAATAAACACTTCTGCACTTGTCGGCTGTCCTTCCTCTGTCACAATTCCCGGTTCTGCTTCATTCCTGACTCACCCTGTAGTTGCTGCAAATACTTCAATAATCAGAAGCCCTGACGGCACTGGCAGCTGGGCATCTCAGGCCGGCGGCTCCGCCAATGCCTGTAATAGTCCGGCAACCAACAGTATCACCTATCTTTGGAGCACAGGCGCTACAACAGAAGACATTAGCGGTATTATAGCAGGAGCGTATACCGTAACGGCAACCAACAGTAGTGGCTGTACCAACACAGCTTCAGCTACCCTTACTCAGCCAGCTGTTTTGACAACAGCTACAACTCAGGTAAACATTCTCTGCAATAGCGCATCTACGGGTTCTATCAACCTAACCATAGGTGGAGGAACTGTACCATACGCATTCAATTGGGGTGGTGGTGTAACTTCAGAAGACCGCACAGGTTTGGCAGCGGGTGTTTACAATGTAACTGTCACAGATGCCAACCTATGTTCCAGAACTGCTTCTGTTACTATTACTCAACCATCGGCCATAACAGCTACAACAACATCAGTCAACTTAAACTGTTTCGGTGCCAATAACGGCAGTGTTAACCTCACAGTTTCCGGAGGAACAGCTCCTTACGGATTTATCTGGTCCAACGCTGCTACAACCGAAGATTTAATTTCACTTTCACCAAATACTTATGTAGTAACTGTTACTGACGGCAACGGATGTTCACTTACCCGTTCCGTAACAGTAACTCAGCCAGCCGTTTTGTCTGCTGCTACCACACAGACCAACGTTCCCTGCTTCGGCGGCAACAATGGAAGTATCAACCTGACAGTAGGCGGCGGAACAGCCCCTCTCGCTTTCAACTGGGGCGGAGGCATTGTTTCTGAAGACCGTGCCGGTTTGACTGCAGGTACTTACACGGTTACTGTGACTGACGGCAACAGCTGTACTACTGTAACATCCGTGACTATTACACAGCCATCTGCGATAACAATTACTTCATCAAGTACAAATGTAACCTGTCCGGGAGCAAACAATGGTACAGCTTCCGTAAACGCAACAGGAGGAACGGGAGCTTTCAGCTTTTTATGGCCTGCTTCTGCTGCCGGACAAACAACTTCATCCGCGACAAATTTAGCCGCAGGAAACTATTGTGCTACTGTAAGTGATGCCAACTCATGTACAGTTACTCAATGTGTAAATGTCTCCAACAATCCGTTCACAGCAATTAGTGTCAGCAATGATACTGCCTTTTGTATTGGTGGTTCTGCACAGTTGACAGCAAGCGGAGGATTCAGTTATTTATGGTCACCATCAACGGGTCTGAATGCAACTGACATAGCAAATCCTGTGGCAACGCCTATTACTACTACGACTTATTTTGTCGATGCTACAATTGCATCAGGTATAAATCTCATTGTTAATGGCAACTTCAGCGCCGGTAATGTTGGATTTTCAAGCAACTATGCTTTCTCCCCTGGAGATGTTACACCACAGGCTGTTTATGACATCATTCCAAATCCCCAGACCTCTCACAGTAGCTTTGCAGCTTGTACTGACCATACTACAGGATCAGGAAATATGATGGTAGTCAATGGTTCTACTATTGCCAATCAGAGTTTTTGGTGTCAGACAGTAAATGTGACGCCAAATACTGATTATATTTTCGATGCTTATGTTAATACCCTAGTTGCTTCCAATCCGGCTATTCTTCAGTTTTCGGTTAATGGTGTTTTATTGGGGTCTATTTTTAATGCCCCTGCTACTACATGTACTTGGGATCAGTTCAATGCAGTCTGGAATTCAGGTTCAAATACAACTGCTTCTATTTGTATTGTAAATCAGAACACTGCGGGTGGAGGCAATGATTTTGCCATAGATGACATCTCTTTTGTACCTATTTGTCAAGTAAGGGATTCCGTTGTTGTCACTGTTAATCCAAATCCTGTTTCTACAGCCTCCAACAATTCGCCTATATGTGAAGGAAATACATTAAATCTTAGTTCTGGTGGCGGTTCTACATATAGCTGGTCAGGACCTTCTTTTAGCAGCGCTACTCAAAATCCTTCAATTTCAAACAGTACAACTTCAAACAGCGGAGTTTATACAGTAACTGTTTCTACTGCTCAAGGATGTACAGGTACTGCTGCAACAACTGTTACCGTAAACAGCAATCCAACTGTTTCTGTCACAATAAATAATACCCTTTGTGCAGGCCTCAATAGTGGCAGTGCAACAGCTGTTCCTTCTTTAGGGGCTATACCTTACAGTTTTATTTGGTCTGATAATCAAACAACGGCTACAGCCACAGGACTCAGCACAGGTACGCAAACAATAACTGTAACAGATGCTAATAGCTGTACTGCAAGTTCCTCCGGCATCATCAACCAACCTGCTCTGCTTACTGCTGCCGTAAGTGTTACAAATGTAAACTGCTTCGGCAATTCTACTGGTAATGCTTCAATTTTATTATCAGGCGGCACTCCCATATATTCTTTTATTTGGAATGGTGGTCAAACTACAGCAAATATAAATGGCTTGAGTGTTGGAAACTATACGGTTACAGCATCCGATGCCAATGGCTGCAGTCTTAGCCGGTCTGTTACAGTTTCAGAGCCTTCAATACTAGGTCTTAGCTCAGTACAGTCTAACATCAATTGCTTTGGCGGCAATAATGGTGCAGTAAATATTTCTGTTACAGGTGGCGTTTCTCCATACAGTTTCAACTGGTCGAACGGTCGAACAACTGAAGATATCAATGGATTAAACATCGGTAATTATTCGGTAACCGTCACCGATGTAAATTTCTGTACAACAGTAACTTCAGTTACGCTCACACAACCTTCTCAACTTAGTGTTTCCACGACACAGGTAAATGTTTCCTGTTTTGGCGGAAACAACGGATCAATAGACTTGACCGTAATTGGAGGCTCGACACCTTATAGTTTTAACTGGGGCGGAGTCAATACAGAGGACAGAAACAGTCTCTCAGCTGGAACTTATACTGTAACCGTTACAGATGCTAATTCTTGTCTTAGCGTTATATCTGTCACAATATCACAACCTAATGTTCTTTCTGCTACCAACTCTACTTCAAATGTATTATGTATCAACAACACAAATGGCTCAGTTAACCTAAATGTTTTAGGGGGAACCTTACCTTATGGATTTGTGTGGAATAATGGTCAAACCACCGAAGATATCAGCGGACTTTCCGGAGCAGTTTACACTGTCACAATTACCGATGCTAATGGATGTACACTAAGTAATTCGGCTCTTGTTTCATCCCCTACTTTATTGACTTCTTCAACAACTCAAGTCAACGTATCCTGTTTTGGCGGAATCAATGGCTCAATAAATCTTAGCGCTTCAGGTGGAACAGCACCATATAATTTCAATTGGAATAACGGTTTTGGTACTGAAGATCGCAACTCACTCATTGCCGGAACATATAGCGTAACTGTAACTGATGTTAACCTTTGTACTGCAACCAGTTCAGTAACTATTACTCAACCAACTGCACTGATTGTAAATACCACAAAAACTGACGCAACTTGTTTTGGAGTTGCAAACGGCACAATAAATACTATAGTCAGCGGCGGCACAGCCGGCTACAACTACGCCTGGTCCAACGGTCAGGTTACATCAAATGTCAGTGGACTTGCTGCAGGTAATTATACAGTAACTGTAACAGATTTCAATTTGTGTTCAGCTACAGCTTCTGTAAATATTTCTCAGCCGACACAAATACAATTAAACATTACTCGTATTTCCAATTACAATGGAGCTGCAATCAGCTGCCCCGGTGCATCTGACGGAGCATTGCAGATAGCTGCATTTGGTGGAGTATTGCCATATTCTTATGCTTGGTCAGGCCCTGTATTACAAACTACTACTACCGCAACAGCTTTGGCCGAAGGCACTTATGCAGTCACCGTTACAGATGCAAGCGGTTGTGTTGCTGTTGATACCATGTCAATTTTTGATCCCGTTCCGCTCAACGCCACTGCACAACTGGTTAATCCATTCTGCAACAGCGACTGCGACGGGCAAATTATTGTTACAGCCCTACCCGGAACAGGTACACTCGGTATCAATGGTTATGAATACCGAATCTTCGGTCAGGGTCAGGTTGGCGGC
>JBIKQC010000618.1:0-2526 GCA_044349855.1 Saprospira sp. | reverse complement strand
GCCTCGATCAGTTCATCTTCATCTCTGAAGCTGATTGCGGCAATACCGCCAACCCTTGGTCTGGAATAAGCACTCAATGGAGTTTTCTTCACGAGGCCCTCCTTCGTTGCAAAGATGACAAAGTGATTGTCCAAAAATTCTTTATCATTAAGGTTTTCCAAACGGATATAGGCTTGGATTTTATCATTTTCAGGTATTTGAAGCAAATTCTGAATTGCACGGCCTTTTGAAACCTTAGTTCCTTCCGGCAGTTCGTAAACACGAATCCAGTAACAGCGGCCTTTCTGAGTAAATAATAATAGATAATCGTGCGTATTGGAAGCAAATAGATGCTCCATGAAGTCTTCGTTGCGTTTTTCGGCAGCCTTCGCTCCCACTCCACCGCGCGACTGTGTGCGGTATTCAATCATTGGTGTACGTTTGATATAGCCCAAATGAGAAATAGTTACAATAACTTTCTCATTTTTGATCATATCTTCGATACTTATCTCACCTTCAGCATAAGTAATGTCAGTGCGGCGTTTATCTCCGTATTTGTCGCGAACTTCTTCCAATTCCTGTTTGCAGACAAGTTTGCGACGTTCTTCACTACCAAGAATATCTGTCAAATCAGCTATAATGGCAATTAATTCTTTAAACTCATTCAGTAATTTATCACGTTCCAAACCGGTTAAACGCTGTAAGCGCATTTCCAGAATTGCTTTAGCCTGTTCTTCGGTAAGACGGTCTCCTTCCAAGGGGTGCTCTGACAAAAAACTGTCTACCGCAGCACTTCTGTTGCTAAAATCCATTTCCATCAACGAAACTCTTGCTTCTTCCCCATTTTTGGAAGCACGAATACGGCTGATTACCTCATCCAAACGGTCTTTACTTTCCAAAGCTGCCAAAAGTCCCAATAAAATGTGCGCTCGTTCTTCTGCTTTGCGTTTATCGTAAATTGATCTTTTTACGATTACTTCTAGACGGAATTTATAGAATTCACTCATCAGTTCTTTAAGGTTGAGCAAACGTGGACGACCGTCAACCAAACAAATATTATTTACACCGTATGAATTTTGAAGTTGGGTGTATTTATACATGTGACTCAATACAACATTTGCATTGGCGTCACGGCGCAACTGAATAACGATACGCATCCCGTCGCGGTCAGACTCATCACGAACATCTGAAATACCTTCGATTTTTTTCTCGTTGGCCAATTCTGCGATTTTCTGTATCAGGGTTGATTTATTAACCTGATAAGGAATTTCATTAACGATGATGTGTTCTCTGTTATCAATTATTTCGATATCGGATTTTGCACGGACCACTACTCTTCCACGGCCTGTCAGATACGCTTCTCGTACACCGTTAAGTCCGTAAATAGTACCACCTGTCGGAAAATCAGGGGCCTTAACAAATTGCATTAAATCATCAATGCTGATTTCGGGATCATCTATAAAGGCCATAATTCCATCAATTACCTCACCAAGGTTATGTGGAAGCATATTGGTAGCCATACCTACAGCAATACCGGATGCGCCATTAACAATTAGATTGGGCACTCTTGTCGGCAGAACCGTAGGTTCTTTCAATGTATCATCAAAATTTAATTGGAATTTTACTGTTTCTTTGTCCAAATCAGCCAAAAGATCATCACTGATTTTTGAAAGTTTGGCTTCTGTATAACGCATAGCTGCAGGGCTGTCGCCGTCAACAGATCCAAAATTACCCTGCCCGTCCACCAAAGGATATCGCAAAGACCATATTTGTGCCATACGCACCATGGTATCATAAACAGAACTGTCACCATGTGGGTGATATTTACCCAAAACCTCCCCTACAATACGGGCAGATTTCAAATGCTTTTTGTTGTGGAACACTCCCAACTCGTTCATACCGAATAAAACTCGGCGGTGTACGGGTTTGAGACCGTCTCTGACATCGGGCAAGGCCCTTGAAACAATAACTGACATCGAATAGTCGATGTAAGCCGATTTCATTTCGTCAATAATACTGATAGGAACTATCTTTTGATCTAAATTCATAAATATAATTAACAAATATAAATAACGATAAGTTAAATTAAGCCTTAAACTGTGCGATTTAGACAACCAATTGACAGTCAAAATCTTCTATAACACAGGAAACAGCGATTAGAAAAGAATCTTCGAATCTTGACAAAGTTACAGAAAAATATCGTACTTTTCATAAAATTATATATTTAAAGTCCGATTTTTTGAGCTTTCTGCTCGTTTTTAAAACATCTTGGTTATAAGTAGTTTTTTAAACTTTTATTGGAAACCGATTGCCCCTTAATCATTTTTTAAATTTAACAAATTATTGCAATGCGAGTATTTATATCTTTGGTATTTATGTTTATAGGTTTAGGGTTTACAAACTTAAATGCACAGAATAATAAAAAATTAAATGCTAATGAAGATGTCAAGGTCGAAAAAGAAGATAAAGCAACAATAGATAATCCTATTGCTTATAAAATTTACAATGGTAAAGGCAAAGAAGTTTCCTATTCAAAAATGGTCAGAG
>JBIKQC010000158.1:0-8811 GCA_044349855.1 Saprospira sp. | reverse complement strand
AAACGTGTATTTATGATAAAAACTATAAGGCGCTTTTATCAACAACAGGTGTCGCGAAGGCAACACTTAATTTAGAAATTTGCGATTTAATATTTGTAAATGCTCAGCTAAATATTCCCTCATATAAATCTTATATAAAATCAAAAATTCAAGGAGCAGGTCAACCCTATTTAAATCTAAGTATGATAAAGGCTTTCAATTTTATTTTACCTCCACTTAATATGCAAAATAAATTTTCTAAAAAACTCAATAACATTAACTTAAGTAAGTCGGTAATAATTAAACAAATTAATCACTCCAACTCCCTCTTCCAAACCCTCCTCCAAAAAGCCTTCAAAGGGGAGTTGCTATAAATTGTTAGCATCAGGATTTTTGGGGATTTTCAGGATGCGCGCTGTGAAAAAATTGTCAGCATCAGGATTTTCAGGATTTTGGGATTTTCATGATCTTGTTGAAATATGTTGGATGGATAATGAAAAAATCCGTCAAAATTGAGTTGGACATATATTTTAAATATTTTAGAATGTTAAAGAACAAGTTTGCATTTCATTTAACTTTTAGCTCAAAAGATGATAGACAAAACCTATAAAGACTGGTTAACAGCGCTGAAGGGTAAAATCCGTTCGGCACAGCTCAAAGCAGCAGTTGCAGTAAATTCCGAACTGATAATGCTTTATTGGGATCTTGGAAAAATGATCTCGGGAAACAGACAGCTTGGGGAACAAAATTTATAGCTCAATTGTCGAAGGATCTGAAAGAAGAATTTCCTAATTTACAAGGCTTTTCAGAAACTAATCTGAAATACTGTAAACTTTTTTATGTATTCTTTACAATTAGTCCCCAAGCTGGGGACGAATTAGATTTGCGTCCCCGGGCTGAGGACGAAATACCCTTTGACGAGTTAACAAAAGTCCCATGGGGACACATTAAAGTTATTATTGCAGGTGAAAAAATCTGAACAGGTCAAAATTTTACATTCAACAGACAATAGAAAACGGTTGGAGCAGAAATATTCTGGAATTGCAAATAAAATCAGATTTATATTCCCGACAAGGCAAGGCCATCAATAACTTCAAAAACACACTGCCTGCTACAGATTCAGATTTGGCGGCACAACTCCTGAAAGACCCTTATAACTTTGATTTTCTCTCACTGACCCAAAATTATAAAGAGAGAGAGCTTGAAAATGCCTTGATAGAGAACATTACAAAATTTTTACTGGAGTTGGGTAGCGGTTTTTGCCTATGTAGGAAAACAGGTGCCAATGCAGGTAGGCGATCAGGAATATTTTATAGATCTGCTTTTTTATCACTTAAAACTGCGGGCTTATGTAGTTATCGAATTAAAAGCTACTGATTTTATACCGGAATACGCCGGAAAGCTTAGTTTTTATCTGTCAGCTGCCAATGATATACTTCGTCACCCAAGCGATAATCCGACTATCGGTTTGATGATTTGTAAAAACAAAAACAGTATTATAGCAGAATATGCGTTGAAAAACATCAATCAACCTATTGGCGTAACTGAGTATCAGCTCACAAAATTATTTCCGGACGAGTTTAAAAGCAGCTTGCCCACCATTGAAGAAATCGAAAATGAACTAAAAAATGACATCTAATTTTTCATTCATACCAAGGAATTGGGACAGCATAGCTCAAACACCCAAAGAAGTGAGACTGTTGATCAATTTCGGCAGTACAAGTTTGCAGTTTAAGAAGGTGTATAATAAAAGAAAATAAATTTATGAGTCTGCACGAAACCTGGAGGACAAGGAAATATTGGGAAAGCATCGGCGGTCTGCTGATTGAAGAATTTGTCGCGGTGAAAGGGGGCAAAAATCAAGGAAGAAGGCCTTTGGATGCAGTCATTGTGCTCGGTGAAAAAAATGAAATCCACAGCGGAAATTATTATGACATCAGCGGTAAAGATATCATTTCCGTTCAGACAAAATCTGGCAGAATAGGTATGTACCTGCTTGGACAGGCTTATTTCAGCAGATTTCTGCTCGAAAAATTTGAACCCAAAAGCATCAGATCTGTAGCAATATGCGGTAGGGAGGATATTATTATGCAGGAACTTGCAGAAAGGCACGGCGTTGAAATTGTCGTAATTCCCGATGAAGAAAAACCAATAAATATTGTATAGATAAAACCATGATGAGCAATTTCAAATTCCACCTTCCCGAATTTATTTTTAACTTATTAGCGCTCGCAAGCTAGGTTTAACTATTAACTTTGCGACAAAGATTAATTTTACAGCGAAAAAAACTATATTCACGGGATAAAAATAAGCGAAGAAGCATTGCACGCCATGAAAATAATTAAACTTGATCTTAAAAACTACCGTTGTTTTGAGGAGTTCTCAATGGAATTTCCAAGCACTTACATGGATTTTGACGGCAATGAACAGCCTATAAACCTTCATGTATTATTGGCAGATAACATGGTGGGCAAAAGTGCTATTCTTAAAGCTTTGAGAATAGCTTTAAGCGTTTGTTTTCAAAAAATGAGCAAAGAAGCTAAAATCGGCTATCCTTTTAATACGACAATCAATAGAGAGGAACATAGGGTATTAGGAAATGACATTTATAATGATTTAGCAAATGAAGTCTCCATTTTTGTGGAACTATACTGGCATTTGAGCGGTGATATTTTAATAAAAAAAGGAACTTTACCCGTTAATTTTAAAACTTTTATATTTGGAAAATTTAAAAACAGTGTAAAAGGTAAAGCTATGAACTATACGCCAAATCAGCACATAGCAAGTTCTTTTTTAAATAATTACAACAGAGTTTTAGAAAAGAAAGAAGGAGTAAATCCACTATTTCTTTACATTGGAACCGAATACATACATGTTCAACAATCTAATAGCCGTTCTTTCGATTTAAATGGTGCATCTGAACAGGGTTATTGGTATTGTTTGGATGACAGTAATATGGAGAAATATGTATTCAATTGGTTCGAAAAATTAAAAAAAACAATAAATGAACAGGAGAAAAGTGAAGCCGCTTATATTATGCTGGGTGGGAATTTCCCTGCCTTCGTTCTCGATACTTTTCAAATAGCAGTACAGTCGGTTTTACCGGAAATTACTCAGATTGAATGGGTGCTAAATACACTTAGCAAAGCCAAAGAAAAAGAATATTTGCCGGTCTTTAAAATTGAAAAGGAGGGTTACAGGACTTATGATATGTTAAGTGACGGATACCGCTATTTGGTATTGCTTATTGGAGAAATGGTTGTACGCGGTACTTTGCTGAATAAACATATCAAAAATGATATTTTAAAAGAACTGACTGGTGTGGTTTTAATTGATGAATTCGGCATTCACCTTCATCCCGGAATGCAATCGGAAACATTGGGTCGACTGTCAAAAACTTTCCCCCAGCTACAATTTATTATTACAACTCATTCTCCATTGCTTATTAATGGTTTGAGGAAAGAACAGATTCATATTTTAAGGGAAGCAGAAGACGGAACAAGGTTGTTGAACATCCTGAGGTAGATGCTATTGGAATTGGAGCAGAGGGTATTCTTTTGGAAATGTTTGATTTGCCAACAACGATAGATAAAATCGCTAAAGAAATGCAGGATGAATATCTTAGACTATATCTAAAAAAAGATAATGGAGAATTAATTGCTAAAGATTTGGAAAGGTTTCAGATCTTGAGTAAAAAATTGTCAATTTTCCGAATCGACCCTGGATTGCAGCTTAGAGAGGATGATTTGATTACTAAAATGGTTAAGGATGAATTGGGTCAGCAGTTTATAGAAATAGAACATAATCCTAAAACACCTGAAGAATTGATAAAGCTGAAGAAAAAAGTAAAAGAAGTTTTAGATCGAGTACTTCAAAAGAAATAAATATGGTACATATCGTTTATCCCAGATCAGATAAAAATAATCATACAGATTTGCAGAATTGGTTGGATAAAGCAAATTATATTGAAGGTGATTGGACTGAATTAAAGGGATATCTTGCAGAAAATGCAAGATATGACGAAAACATACATGCTATCTCAAAATGTTGGTACACAGAGCTGCCACAAGGGGATAACTATGCTTTGGATATAGAACATTTCAGACCCAAAAGAAGTGCAAAACCATTGAATCAAGACAAAAAAGAAGCTATTGAATCGGAAATTGGTTTTAAAATTTTTCAAAGAACCGATACAGGTGCTTATCCTTGGTTAGAATTCGACTACCGTAATTATCGTCTAACAAGTGCATTGCCAAATAGAGCCGGTGCTAAACACGATTATTTCCCATTAGCAAAAAATAGCTATCGTTATATCAATCCTGAACTGCCTTGGAGCGAAAATGAAAAAAAAGAATATTGTTTATTATTGGATCCAATTGATGCGCAAGATGCTGGATTATTATTAGTATTAAATAATGGTAGAATTGTTCCATTAACTCCAAAAACTGCTCTTAGTGAAGCAGAATATAACAGACTTGAAGAGAATTGGCGAAGTGATGGGTTTAACTATGTTAGGGCTCATATTACAATTATTCTGTATAGGCTTAATGAAAAAGTACTCATATCGGGAAGAAGAGAGGTTTATAATCAAGTGCTTAGTGATATAAGGATGTTGTTTTTAGCTTTAGAAAAGGATATTTTCGAGTTCATAGAAGAATATTCAAATAAAATTAGAAATGCAATGTTGCCATCTGCTCCCTTCGCCTTAGCTGCCCGTTCTGCATTAAAAAGTTATATTCCTTTGAGCTCAGATAATGCTGATTTAGTTGGAATACAAACAGATATACTAAATCGAATTTTAACTGATGTAGAATCTTTTGGAAAAGATCTTCAAAGTTGGGAACGGCTAAATTAAGCATATTAAATATCCCTACATGAGCAATTTCAAATTCCTCCTTCCCGAATGGGCAGAATTCTACGATACACTGAAAGATGCTGAACAGCATGTATATGTGGCGCCTTTGTACGCTGCCATGCTCTGCCGCAAAAGCTTGGAAGAGTTTGTGCGCTGGATGTATGAGCACGATGCAACATTGGAATTGCCCTATGACAGCAGTCTGAATAGCCTCCTTTTTGCCGATGATTTTAAGGAAATAGTGGCTCCAATGCGGCTGCAGCACCTGAACCTCATCCGCAAACTCGGGAATAATGCTGTACATACCAACATCAAAATAAAAGCCGAAGATGCGCTGCATGCTTTGAAACTGCTGCACGGATTTGTCAAATGGGTGTCTATGGTCTATTCAGAGACTACGCCTGACGTTACTGCTTTTGATGAAAATCTGGTGCCCAAACTGCCGGCCCATGAAAAAGCCAAAGCGGAGCTGAGACAGATGGAAGCGGCCTATCTGCAACAGCAGGAAAAGCTGCAAAAAATTCAGGAAGAACTGGAACGGATCAGCAGCATCAAGGAACAGAATATACTCACAGCGCCAGCTCCATTCGACCCCAATGAGGCACAGACCCGCAGTATCTATATCGACATTCTGCTGATGGAATCCGGTTGGGATCTCAACCCTTCCAATGTAAAGGAGTATCCGCTGCATAACTGCATGCCGCAGGGAGACGGAAATTATAACGGAAATGGATTTGCCGATTATGTGCTTTGGGGAAATGACGGCAAGCCGCTCGCTGTAGTCGAGGCCAAAAAAACAGGCAGAGACCCGAGAGTAGGACAGCATCAGGCAAAACTTTATGCCGACTGTCTGGAAAAGAAGTTTGGACAACGTCCTGTCATTTTTTACTCCAACGGTTTCCACACTTGGCTATGGGATGATACAGAATATCCTCCCCGTGAGGTTTACGGATTTTACAGCAAAGATGAGCTGCAGATGCTGGTCTTGCGCAGGAGCATGAAAATGAAGCTTACGGAACAAAGAATCAATGATGATATTACGGACCGTTATTATCAGCATGAGGCGATCAGAACGGTTGCGCAAGCGCTGGAAAACAAAAACAGGGATGCGCTGCTTGTAATGGCAACAGGTACGGGAAAAACAAGGGTTTCCGCATCGCTTGTCGATCTGCTGAGTAAGGCGGGATGGGTAAAGCGGGTACTTTTTCTGGCCGACAGAAATGCATTGATTTATCAGGCAAAAAACAATCTGAATGTTTATCTGCCCAATCTTCCTTCTGTTGACCTTACCAACGAGAAAGAGGATGAAAGCAGCCGAATTGTTTTCTGTACCTATCAGACGATGATTGGATTGATCGATAGTGCCAAATCTGAAGATGGACGTCATTTTGGGGTCGGACATTTTGATCTGATCATTTTTGACGAGATTCACCGTTCGGTTTACAACCGCTACAAGGCCATTTTAAAATATTTTGACGGTATACGCGTCGGACTGACCGCTACACCGAGGTCTGAAACACATCGTGACACCTATGCGCTGTTCAACCTGCAGAATGGCAATCCTACTTATGCTTATGAATTGGAGCAGGCGGTGTCTGACGGATTTCTGGTTCCGCCAAGGGCCATCTCCGTTCCTACCAAGTTTCACCGCGAGGGTATAAAATATAATGAATTGAGCGAGGAAGATCAGCAGCGCTACGAAGAAGAGTTTTCGGACCCGCTTACGGGGGAATTTCCCGAAGAAATAGAATCGGAAGCATTGAACAGCTGGCTTTTCAATAAAGATACAGTGGACAAGGTTTTGGGACATCTCATGGAGAACGGCCTTAAGATCGAAGGAGGGGATAAATTGGGCAAGACCATCATTTTTGCCAAATCCAGCAGACATGCCGATTTTATTCAGAAGCGTTTCTATGATCAATATCCTGAATTCGGGGGTGATTTTATGCAGGTCATCGATTATAAGACCGAGTATAGATATGATATTCTGAACCGCTTTAAAATAAAAGACAGAATGCCGCAGATAGCAGTTTCTGTCGATATGCTCGACACCGGAATCGATGTGCCCGAAGTGCTTAATCTGTTATTTTTCAAACCTGTGCGCAGTTCTGCCAAATACTGGCAGATGATCGGCAGGGGAACAAGGCTTTGTCCGGAACTCTTCGGTCCCGAGGATGATAAAAAGTGTTTTCTGATATTTGACCTTTGTGAAAATTTTGAGTTTTTTAATGACAAACCAAAGGGTTTTGAGGGGAATAAAACTAAGTCATTGAGTCAGCGTCTTTTTGAACTTAGACTGAAATTGGCTATGCTGATGGCAGCAGAGGAAGATGAACTCCTGAAAACGCAGTCAAAGGAGCTTTATGCAAAACTCATCGGGCAGACTCAGGCGCTGGAAGAGACGAATTTTATCGTCAGACAGCATTGGGAACTTGTCAAGAAATATAAGGATCCCGCGGCCTGGAATGCTTTGGGGGAACTGGATATTAAAGAACTTTTCGATCATATTTCAGCTTTGGTGCTGGAAAGTTCGGAACATGAATCGGCCAAAAGATTTGATGTGCTGATGTATGATCTGCAGTTGAGTTTGCTGAACGCTGATACAAAACAGGTCAGAATAATACAGAAAGTGGCCAAGACCGCCTCTAAATTGAGTAAAAAAACATCGATACCTGCAGTAGCGCAGAAGGCTAAATATATCACTCAGGCACAGCAGCAGGATTTTTGGCAGGAAGTTTATCTGCCGGATGTTGAAATGTTGAGAACGGAACTGAGGGATCTGATCAAGTTTTTGGATAAAGAAGAAAAGGCCATCTATTACACTTCCTATGAGGATCAGGTTCTGGATGTCGAAGAATATGGGCTGATTTACAACAGCAATGATTTAGGGGCCTATAAACGCCGGATGGAGCAGTTTCTAAAAGAAAACAGCAGCAATATGGTCATCGGCAAATTAAGAAGCAATACGCCGATTACCCGACAGGAAATGGAGCAGCTGGAAAAACTGCTTTTTGAACAGGGTTCTTTGGGCAGCAAAGAGGACTTTATTGCAGCTTACGGGGAGCAGCCCTTGGGCCGTTTTATCAGAAGCATTCTGGGTTTGGATGCCAATGCTGCAAAACTGGCCTTTGGTGAAATTCTGAACAGTCAGACGCTGAATGCACAACAAATCCGTTTCATGGATATGATCATCAATTTCTTCACGGTAAAAGGCATGGTTGAACCTGATATGCTCTTTGTAGCGCCATTTACGGATATAAATGCCGGTGGAATCATGAAGATTTTTGATTACAGCACTTCAGATAAGATTATTTCGCTGATTAGGCAGGTGAATGAAAATGCGGGGTAGGGGAAACCCATTTATGGCAATATATCATTTTAAAGGCGTAATACAAACAGCAAAGCACAAATTACCTAGTCCACAAACAGCTCCAGAGGAGCGATATTTTTGTAGCAGCGAAAGCTGCGAAGGAAAAGAACCCTGTAGGGGTGACATTTTGTTTAGCCATTTTATTGAACAAATTTATTTTAAATGCCACTCCTACGGAGCTCTATTCAATTTTTCGCCTGCGGCTACAAAAATGTCGCCCCGATGGGGCTGCAAACCGGGAAAATTACCAGTAAAAATCTGCAGGAACAAAACACGCAATAATACAATTAACATAACACTAGGTATTGTAGTATTAGGTGGATTTATCTATTGGGCTTATTACTTTTTTTAAAAGTGATTCAGATTGACCTGTAAGAAATTCAGAATCCCGGGCTGCTGTATTTGGACTTCGTGAATATTATCCGCCTCAAAAAATTATAAGCAATATATGCCAATTCTCCGGGATCAACAGTATTGAAAATAAAATTTAATGCGAATCAAGTGTTAAAAAAGGTCTTTTTTTTACATCAACGGTTTAGAAATATTTGCCATAATAATTTGGCAATATGGTATTTATACAAACAATGCGCAGTTTTAACAGGTCACC
>JBIKQC010000157.1:0-8836 GCA_044349855.1 Saprospira sp. | reverse complement strand
AGCATTAGTCTACGCCGGCGCCTATCCATGCACTGCTGTCATCAGTGAAGCTGCACATATATTTGTGGAAGAGTTAACATTAGAGGGTATAGAAGCGGTTAAGAACCATCCGGAGTTGGATCTTATCAAACAAAAACTGAGCAAATATCACGGAGAAAAAACGACTGACATTTTCAGTGCCTGGGCCGATACCTGGCTTTCTCCGGGTTTCAGGGATTGGAATATCAGTTCCTACCTGAAAGGGATAAGTTGCCCCGTTCTGATCATTCAGGGAAAAGATGATGAGTATGCCACAGAACTTCAGGTGACAAAAATTTTGGAAGCGATGCCAAATGCGACTGTAGGGCGGAAATTCATGCCCGAAAAATGTGCGCACATACCGCATTTGCAGGCAGAGGAGGCAGTGATTAATGAAATGTTGGACTTTATAAGAGGACTAGAAGTCTGAGCTCCTTATCAATAAGTCTGCGGCATTTTTCTTGCACGTTCAATCAGATCCAATTCCTTTTTAGAAATTTTACCATCGGAAGTAGAACGGTTTTGAGCCTCAGTATCTGAGATGTGAGGACCCAGATCTTTTGCATCTGGTGAAACAAGAATGCTTTTCGAGTTGCCGATAACAACCTGATCGAGCTTGGGCAGATCCTTTTTGGATACGGTAACCTTTGGTTTGGTAGGCTGTTGTGCTGTTGCAAACTGCGAAAAGGCTATAAAAACAAAAAATGGAAGTATATAATAAAGTAAAGTTTTCATAAGTTGCTATTTTTGAAAATAGATAGATTATTTACTGATTGTTTCCTGTATCATTTTTGAATTATTGATAATGGCAGTTTCTTCCTTGGAGTATCTTCCGTCACCCAATACGGCCATGTCATTTAATTCCTTTTCCTGTTTTTCCAATTGAACTTGTGTTTCTTTTCTTTCAGGATTACCTATTTGTTGTGTTAAATCTTTTTTGACAAAAGGTTTAGTTGCCCCAATTCTTCCTTCAGTATTTGGTTTGTAGACCTGAGCATTTAAAGCTGTAAGGCTGTTTAGTAATATCACAAATCCAATTATTGTCAGTTTCAAAGCTTTCATGTTTTTGTTTTTAGATTATAAGGCACAAAATTAACCATTTTTTTTCTTATTTTCAATATCTTTGCAGGCTTTTAATGCTTTTTAACAAATGCCTTATCAATTTCTGAAAGCTTTTGCTGTCTGTCTGCTCGCCATGCTCCTCATATTTGCATATGAGGCCCTGCATCCTCATATACCTTTACTCGGACAATTTGAAAGCTCACATTTTTGGACGGGCTATAAAGATCCACTACCCGATTCCACATTGTCTGTTCCCGACAGCAGTGAATTTGTAGAAGCGCTTGCAGAATTTGAATTCGACACTATAATTGTTGAAAACGACAGCAGCGGACCGACCAGGATGATTTATAAAAAAGGAGATACTTCTTTTTTTAAATCAGAACCCATTGCACTCAGCATAGAAGACAGCCTCGCGTTGGCCGAGCTTGATAAATATACAGGTATCTACCACCTGAATGATTTTTTCAACAAAATGCAGGAATTGCGTCAGGGGAAACGCAAACGGGTAAGAATTGCCTATTTTGGTGACTCCACAACTGAAGGAGATATGATTGTCTCTGATTTGCGCAATTTACTGCAGGGTATTTTTGGGGGCAGGGGAGTAGGCTTTGTATCTGTAGCCCCGCATGGTACAAATTTCAGAAGATCTATAAGGCACAAACCAAGTGATAATTGGACAACGGTCAACTATTTCAGGAAAAATCAGAATGCTGCATTTTCCTTCGGTTTGTCAGGAGATTATGGCAGTTCAGCCGGAGCAAGCATGAATCGTGCGCATAAACTTTCTTTTAAACCGGCCTCCGGAAGCAGTTTTGATAAGGTTTATCTTTTCCACGGAAAAGGCAATGAGGGTATTATTCCAAATGTATTGGCTGTCTTGAGTGGAGTGGACTCTGTCAGTTATGATTTAAGCGGACAAGAAGCTGTAAATAAAGTAATTATATCAGAACAAAAGTCCAATTCAGTAGATCTGGCCTTCAATTTTCCGGCAGCTTTCCCAATTTTTGGCCTCAGCTTCGAGTCAGATAACGGGCTTTTGGTCGATAACCTGGCTAAACGCAGCGACAGTGGTTCCCATTTTGGCAGAATCAGCAAAGAAGTGCTCAGTCAATTCCATGAATATCTTGGCTTTGACCTTATCATTCTTCATTTTGGTGCTAATGTATTGACTTCGAATACAAACTATTCTTTCTATGAGAATGTTATGATAGCTACAGTTCGCCATTTTCAGCAGGCGATGGGTGACATTCCGGTGCTGCTTGTTGGCACAAGTGACCGTGTTATCAAAGCCGAAGGGACAGAAAAAACCAGTCCGGCAGTATACGGACTTTTGAAAGCACAAAAAAGAGCTGCGGTGAAAACACATAGCCCTTTTATAGATCTTTTCAAACTGATGGGCGGAGAGGGAACCATGCTGAAATGGGCAAAATCCGGAAAAGCTGCCCCCGATTATGTGCATTTTAGTGCCAAAGGGGCCAACGAGGTGGCAAAAATTGTCTTCGACTATTTAGCCGATGGTTACGAGGCTTATGCCAATGAAAAAATAAAAGCGCCAAAGCCCGGCCTGATGACGGATGCATTACAGGAACATAAGGTAAAAACCGGACAATGAAAAAAAGATTTATATTTGGCGTTTTGGCTTTTTGCGCACTTGCTGCAATCTGCACAGCGTCAAAACATGAACCCAACGCAAAAAAAATAAAAGTAAAACCACCGATAGAATATATGCCGGTGCCATCCTTTGTAAACGAGACTGCCAATTATATTCATTATAAAGAGCAACTGAGTCCTTTTTTCGAAAAATTGCGACAGCTAAAAAATGGAGAGATTTCTCGTTTGCACATTCTGCACATTGGCGATTCTCATCTGCAGGCGGGTTTTCTACCGGGAGAATTGCGATATCTTTTACAGGCAACATTTGGCAATGCAGGCCGCGGTTTGGTTTTTCCTTATCAGATAGCGAAAACAAATGCACCTTTCGATATCAGAACAGAGTCGAATATAGAGTGGGAATGTTCGCGTAATATCAATATCAATCATGATGTACCTATAGGTGTATGCGGTTATAGCATGCGTACGGCTAAATCCGGATTTACGGTCGATATTCAATTAAAAAATCATGAAGACCATTTTAATAAGGTCAGTATTTTGGGAAATAACCAAGAAGAGGCTTTTAATATTGAACTTTGGGGTGAACCAGAGTCTGTATTAGCCATCCAAAAAACACCTTTTAAAGCCGGTTCCTGTTTCCTTTTGGACAAACCCCGAACAGGTATGACTGTGAGCGGAAAAAAAGTTGTAGAGGGAGCTGCTTATTTTACCATGCAGGGACTGTTGCTTGAAAATACCGAAAATAAAGGAATTCTTTACAGTGCAGCGGGTGTAAATGGGGCAAGTTATTATTCATACAACCGTTCTGAACAGTTTATAGAGCAGTTGACTGCTCTGGAGCCGGATCTGATTATAGTTTCACTTGGAACCAACGAAGCTGCCGATGCAAATATGTCGCTGCCTTTTATTCAAAAACAGGTAATGGGCTTTTTGGGAAACCTGAAGAAAAACAGCAGCTGCAAATCCATATTAATTGTTACACCGCCCGATATTTATCTGCGCAGCCGCTACAAGACCAAGCACAGCATGGAATTGGCCGAGATGATGCACGATGTAGCAAAATCTTATGGAGGAATTGCAATTTGGGATTTTTATGAAGTAATGGGCGGTTATGGTTCCGTCAATAGTTGGTTCAATGCCAATTTGGCCGCAAATGACCGTATTCATTACTCGATAGAGGGTTATAAACTTCAGGCACAGCTCCTGTTTAAGGCAATGATGAAAGCTTTTGAAGAATAATTTTAGCGAGAAATACATGTTTTATAATAAATAAGCCCTTCGGGGCTTATTTTTTTGTAAAAAACTGTAACCTTCCATTTATTTCACATTAGGATATTAAGTAATCAAGCACAAATAATAATAGCTTTGAACCCGAAGGCTCCGCGAAGCGAATGAAGTCTTTTTCATTCTGACTTCGTTAGAAAGCCTCGCTGAAGGTACCACTTCAGCTGTGTTTTCTGCCTTGTCAGTATAAAAAATCCATTCATTGATAACATATCATTATTTATGCTCGATTACTTATTTATTAATTCCAAATGCTGTTAAATTCAGTTGAACATGAGGAACAATTTTTGGAGGAAGACAAGCGGTCATTCCTGCGCAGATATTTGCTTTGGTAATTTCATATTTCCGTATCAAAAAATATCCCCCCTTCAGGGTTTTATCAATTTGTCTGACTCACCCCTCCCTGCGGGTTTCCACTCTCTTCAAAAAGAGGGGAGGCACAATCAGCGGGTTAGAGAGTCTTTCGCCATGTCAATTTTTAGCATCAATAAATCAAATCCATATAACTTGCTTCGTGACAATATCCACACATTCGCACATCGTCACAACTTGTCTCGGCCTTAGACGAGATCTTCACAACTTGTCCCGACCCAAGACGGGATCCGCACAACTTGTCTAGTCACTTGTGACAAGATCCGCACATCTTTCTTTTCAATAAGGTATAAAAGGAAAGGCTCTATCGTACTTATACAGTCCAAACTTTTCAATCAATTTTATCAATTTTTCTGCATATTTTGGATCTGTTGCATAACCTGCTTTCTGCAGTCCGTAAGCCCAACTTTTATAATCCGTCAGCGGAAGTTCAAACAATTCTTTATATCGGGATCCGTTTTTTAATAGATCGGAATGCCCCCTATAACAATCAGTAACATTATTATAAACTCTGAAACAACCTAATCTTGGAATCATTCTATGTTTTTTCTCATCCCATTCATCGGACAAAACAGAATAGCGCATTCCATCCCATCCTTTACCGCATTTAACACCAAAATGGTTATGTGCTTTTAGTGCCAATTCACTCTGCCCCTGGCTTGATTCCAAAAGGCCCTGAGCCAATTTTATGCTGGCAGGAACTCCGCTTCTGCCCATTTCCTCAATTGCCAGTTCTTTATAATTTTCAATATAACTGAGAATCCGCTTATTTCTGGCTGCCTCCCTTTTGGATTTTCCCGATGTTTCGCAGTATTGCATCAGCAACAAGAGCAAAACAAAAAGGATGACAGGAATAGCGAGATATCGGAACATAATTCAATTAAAAATAACAAAGGCCGAACGCATACCTCGGTACGCATTCGGCCTTATGAATATCAGACAGATAATAATTTACTTTTCAAACACATAGCTGTAGTCGCCGCTATAACTTTCATAGAAACCATCGAGTACTACTTCTCCACTTGCTGCAATTATGATATCCATGAAATCATCCAAGGTCAGCACTTCCGTTTTATTGATGGAAGTGACAATAAATCCCTTCTCCATATTGGTTTTGGAGATAATACTGTTTGATTTTATATTGGCGATGATTACACCGCCTTTTACTTTGAGTTTTTTCTTTTCAGCATCAGTCAAAACACGAGCTTCGATGCCCATTTCAACAAGAAGGGTTTCCTTTTTGGTCATTAGTGATTTAGTAGGTTTCACATCAATATCAATACCATTTGCAGCATTTTTCAGCTGAATATTAGTTTCGATGGCCTTGCCCTCACGTACATAGATGATTTTAATTTTCTGCCCTGGACGGAAAAGAGCAACCTGTTCCTGAAGTTCCGGAGAACTCTGTACTTTTACACCATTGACATGGGTAATAACATCCCCTTTTTTGAGTCCGCTTTCTTCTGCTGCACCACCCGGACTGACTTTGTCAATAAACACACCATCCATATCCCCGAGGCTGTATTCATTGGCTATTTCATTGGTAACATCTTTGATTGTAATGCCCATGAAACCACGCTGTACTGTTCCAAATTCAATAAGATCATTGGCTACTTTGCGGGCAAGATTAACCGGTATAGCAAAGGAATATCCTTCATAACGTCCGGAACGAGTGATAATGGCAGTGTTAATACCAATCAGATTTCCATCGGCGTCAATAAGCGCACCACCGCTGTTGCCGGGATTAACAGCAGCATCGGTCTGTATAAATGACTCAACGGAGTAAGTACCTTCCAGTATATCTATATTTCTGCCTTTGGCACTGACAATACCCGCTGTGACGGTAGAGGTAAGGTTGAAAGGATTGCCCACAGCCAAAACCCACTGTCCTACTTCAACAAGATCAGAATTGGAATATTCCAAAATGGGCAATTTTCTGTTTTTGAGTTCTTTTTCTTTGATTTTAATAACTGCCAAATCTGTTGTCGGGTCAATTCCAATTACTTTAGCGGTATAGGTACGGCGATCGTTTAGGGTTACTTTTACTTCTTTGGCACCGTCTACTACATGATTGTTTGTAATAATATATCCGTCAGTAGAAACAATTACTCCGGAACCTGAGGACATAGATCCCAAATCGAATAGTTCGTTATAATCATTCTTCCCTGCACTTTTTATGTGTACTACAGCCGGGCGTGCCTTTACGGCAGCACCTGTGAATTCATTGACATTTGTAATATTGGGAATACCATGCGGGCGTTCATTGACATTGCTGGCAAAACGAGCCGGCATTGCCTCTTTCATGAAAACCTGCTTTGAAGATCCTGTGTCAAAGACTGATTCGTAAACCAATATGGTGGCTGCAGAACTTAGGACAGATACCAAAACAATAAGGGCCGTATTTTTCATATAAATATTGATAACTTAAAAACCGCTGTTGGGGGTAAATACTATACTTCAAAAAAATCAAAAGTATTATTTAACTATTAACTCTAAAAAGCCCCTCTAAGTTCATACTTTTGTAAACAAAATGCAA
Source organism: Saprospira sp. (assembly GCA_044349855.1). GTDB lineage: Bacteria > Bacteroidota > Bacteroidia > Chitinophagales > Saprospiraceae > Saprospira. The sequence goes on along the minus strand of JBIKQC010000157.1, from coordinate 1,953 downwards.
GTCAAATTGCTTATATAATTGAATATTTTTGCAAAAACAATAAGATTTCGACGAACAAAAACTTATGGATGACCAACAAAATCCTATAAACCGCAAAGAACAGGCCAAAATAAAGAAGCAGGAAAATTATGATGCTGCTATGGACATGATGTTTGGCAAAAACAGGCATCAGTATGCCGGCAATATTTGGGGTTGGAAATTCTCTTTGCTTTCCCTGGCAGGACTGCTGATTATAGTCGGTTTTGCATCGATTGGTATTGCTACCGGGAATATAAGCTTAAATGAACAGATGCGCAAGGCCAATGAAGAAAAAGCTGCGAAGGAAAAAGCAAGACAGGAACGGATAGACAGTACGAAGCTTTATTGATTATCATTCAAACAGGTTTTCTCAGCATTTGATTTCCAATCGATAAACTCCTTTTATATCCTTACAGCCAGAAATTTCAATACTTGATAAATTTGCTTCTAAATTAGGCAATTTTTCAAAAAACAATTTTGGCACAACAGCCAAAACCATTCTGATCAAAGGCGCACCAAGGCAGGAATGTGCACCCTTTCCCAAACTTAACTGCCCGGCATGCGGACAGCCAAAATCCAACTGCTTAGGATTTTCAAAAACCTGCGGATCGCGGTTGGCTTTATGAAGATTCAAGGCCAAAATTGTATCCTTTTCAAATGCTGAATTTTCATCCGAAACTTTCCGATAAATAATTTGCGAAGGTCCTGCAATTCTGAGCAGTTCATTCAGCGCCGCTTCCGGATTTTTCAAATAAATTGTAAGCTGTTCAGGATATTGAAGCAAAGCAGAAATCGCATTTCCAAGCAGCAGAGACAATGAAGTTATAGTCCCTGCAAACAGCTGTACAATATGTCCTATTGATGCAGCGCCTCCGTCAGTATTTGCAGCAAAAGCGGCCAAAAGTCCGGTTTTATGCTCTGATTTATGGGTACGAAGGGCCTCCATAAAATATGCGGCCATTCGCATGGATGCTTCCTCTCCTCTTTTGTATTTCTCCTCAGCGTCATTCATGTAAAAAATATCCCATGCAGCTTCCTGAAGCATAGATTGAAACTCCCATACCTGCACATCCAATAGCGCAAAAGCCAATTCATTGCAAAATTCAAATGAAAAATCTCTCTGCAGATCGAAGGTTTTATTATTATTTGCTAGCCGCTCAAGATTTTTATTGCAAATTTGCTCAATTTTATCTCGGATCAGCGCCTGATTTTCCTGCAAAACTTTTACAAATACCTGCCTCAAAGACGCATGTACATTGGGGTCGAAATTATGATCAGTCTGTCCGATTATCCAAAAATTTGGACTTTTCAGGATATTGATAATCTCGTTATAGTTTTGAATTTCTTTCATTGTCAATTTTCCGGAATTTTTAAAAACAATGGTAATCAGGCTTAAGTTAAAGATAAGAAATAATTGAATTAGATTTTGATTTTTCGGGATTTCCCAAATCTGATGCATTGGCTGAGTTAGGTACTGATATCACCCGCTGGGGTTAAAAAACAGGCCACTCCTAAGGAGCTTTGACCACTACGGCATTTCATGCCTAAGAACAGGTCGCCCCGATGGGGCTAACACAGTAGAAAGATTTTCCCAGACCTTAGTGAGGACAATAAAAAATCAATAACAGCGGAGAACTCAATAACGAAGTTTGGTGTATTAAATCCCTCGATGAATCGAATATGGTTATTGTACTTAAACGCAAAGCTGGCCCACACAATGGCATTTCATGTTTAATAACAAAGTAGCTTTACGAAGTAGAAAGATTTTAGCCCGGGGTTTCAACCCCGGGACAATGAAAATGACGGTGCAATGGTTTTAACCATTCATAAAAATAATAAACCATAAAAATGGTTATCAATTTAGGGATTTTTTACCCAAAGTTTAAACCTTGGGCTTTTTTAAAAAACAAACAATTTCCCCAGACCTAAAGCTCG
>JBIKQC010000156.1:0-8843 GCA_044349855.1 Saprospira sp. | reverse complement strand
TTGGAGAAAACAGAAAAAGGGATAAGATGATTTTGGCAATGCTGAAGAAAAATAAATACAGCATAGTTGAGATTGCTGAAATAGCTGAAGTTTCAGTTGATTATGTTAAAGAACTTTCTGAAAAACTAAAGTAGGTCCAATCTTAATTTTTTTATGTAATTGTAAAAACAATACATAATTGCTGCCTTTATAACTCCGGTTAAAATTAAAAACTGCCAATATCTCAGGATAGATGTCGGCAGTTTTTTAATATAGAAAATCTCTTTAGAAATGATGATACAGGAATAAATTACTTTCCTTTCACAAAACTCCTAAACCTGCTGTATCTGGGACTTCTGATACTCAGAAAATATAAAGCATCCGCTTCATTGCCAAAATTGAGCTGCCTGCGGAGGTTTTGAACACTACCCTCTACTTTTTCCCAATAAACCTTCTGCCCCAAGGCATTGTGTATAAAAATTTCAACTCCGCTTTCCATATCAGGCAACAGTAAAGCAATTTCAAATTGTGAAGACACAGGATTCGGCATCAATTCCAAACTAATAATATCATTAGCCGTCAATGAATTTGAATTGCTAAGATCTACCGTGACAATAATTGTATCAAAAGCTGTACAACTGTCTTTGTAAGCTGTCATAATTGCAGTATAAACACCAACAGAAGTGTAACTGTGAGATGGAGCCATACCTGCCGCACCGGTTCCGTCACCAAAATCCCAAAAATAGGCACTAGCATTACTCGAAAGCATTCCTGTGAAATTTACTGAGGCACCATTATTCAAAAATACATTAGGATTGCTGGAAAGTGCTACGGCAATTGGTCCTGAGCCTTCTGTTACAGTAATAAAATCAGTGTCTGTAAAACCCTGTCCATCGCGGCAATAAAGTGTATAACTACCCGAAGCCAAAGATGAAAAGGTATTATTCGTTTGATAATTGATTCCATCCAAACTGTATTCATAATTGCTGTCTCCACCTGTTGCCGTAACTGTTATTGTTCCGTTATCTGCTCCGCAACCGGATTGCACCACACTCAGCTGAGTAATGAGCACCGGAGGAGTTCTACTGAAACACAAAGTAATCATATCAGAATCTGTAAATTGTCCACCACTGCCGAGAACACTATTCATAGAGTCCAATACAGCATAGCTGCCATCTCCAAAGCCACAACAGATACCATCACCGTAAGAATCCAAAATTGTAAAGGTATAACAGCCGTCAGGCAGACAAATAAGTTCATTCAGCGTATCGCCTGCTGATGAGAAGGGTCCACCATTAGCCACAACATTTCCTAAAGAATCTGTTATCTGCCAGGAAGTTTCATCCGGATAATTGTCCGTTACAACACTTACAGTAATTCGGTTTTGCGCATAACTTACATTCACATTCCTATTAATTGTATCATTACCGTTTGCGTTGGAAACAATGAGCATTGCAGTGTAAGTACCCGCTGCCCCATAAGCAACTTTCGGACTCTGTGCTGTAGAACTTGCCGGACTTCCGCCCGGGAAAAACCATTGCCAACCAGGCGCTGCATTGACTGACTGATCGATAAATTCTATGGAATCTCCGGCACAAATTGAGCCTGAAGTATTCGTAAATTCTGCTAACGGAGGGAATGGTGATGGGCTAAACAGCGGAGACTCCCAAATACCGCGTCCGAAAGTTGCTGCCCGAATTTTATTGACTCCATAATGAATTTCCATTTCGTAAACCATTACGTTAGGCAAATTGGTCATATAGGACTGCCAATTCGAAAGCGTGTTATCCTTATAATAAATGCCTACATCTGTTCCGACATAGATTCCATCGGGAGAACCGGCCTGATATTCCATACAGTTAACCGGTAAGTTGGGTAAATTTCCGGAAATATTTTGCCAACTCGCACCGGCATCGGGGCTGTAATAAACTTTTTCTCCGGCATCAAATCCCGAGAGGCAAACCCAGATTCTTTCTTCATCCAAAGGGTCAATGACTATATATTTAATGGCCGATGTTACAGGCGGAGTAATTGTAGTCCAACTTGTTCCTCCGTTTGTCGTTTTATACAAAATTGCACCGCGTCCGGCAAAAATATAATTGGAATTTGATTTTGCTACCGCAATGTAATTCAGTGAATTGCCTGTAGAGAAAGCAGAAATCTGTGTCCAAGTACTCCCGCGGTCAGTCGATTTCCATACCTCTTCATAACCCGCATAAATAGTTGTAGCTGTATTGGGATCAAGGACATAAGGTGTAACCCAAGCACCATTGCCCGAGTTAGGAGGTGTGATATCAGACCAGTTCTGTCCACCATTGCTTGAGGCGTTGAGCCCACCGCCTTGAGTGGTTCCGTACATGTAATTTGCATTGCTGTAGTCAATTGCGGCCTCCATACCATCGGCTCCGATGATATGTTCCCAAGCACCGTTCTTAAGGAGATTAGTGCCATTGTCCTGAGCGCCGCCAATAATAGTATAAGCATTTTGAGCACTGACGCCCAAACGGTAAAACTGCATAATTTCCAGTCCCGGCGAGAGGTCAGTCCAATTGGTACCGGCATTTGTACTTTTGAAAATACCGCCGTCGCTTCCGCAGTAGAGATTATTGCCAAAAATGTCAAGTGTGTGAATATCGGCATGCACATAGCCCAAAGTCGCCGGATGCACCCAATGTGTAAGGCAATTCCAGTTGGTACCGCCATCCGTCGATTTCCAAACATTAATACCGCCGGAATAAATTTCCTCTGCATTAGTTGGAGAAACAGCCAAGGCCATATCGTACCAGCTCTGACCGCCGGCTCCGGTTCCGTCTTCACTGTAAGTAAAAATATTCGGTGAATTTGAACGCATCGTAAAGGAGTTCCCGCTGTTTACAGAACGATAAAGACCGAAAAATCCGGCATCCGCTTCATCTCCGTAAAGTACATAGACATAGTTTGGATTAGCAGCAGAAACTGCAATTGAAGCTCTGTTTACATCGGCTGCAGGAGGCATACCCGTTGTAATTTGTGTAAAATTGGCACCACCATTAGTCGATTTAAAAAACTGATCGGTACAGGCATAAACAACTGTCGGATCTCCGGGCTTGTACTCCACATCGCGCATACTACCGGTTTGAGTCATCGTCCAATTATTTCCGCTATCCGTTGTGCGGTAAATACCGTCATTGGTAGCAGCAAGAATCACCTGATTATTTGCAGGATGCATGACCATTCTTCGGATGAGTCGGCTATTGCCGATAGTCCAACTGAGACCTGTATTGGCCCAGGTAGTTCCACCATCGGTTGATTTTAAAACACCGATACTGTAAGTGTCAGAACCGTCACCGTCACCGGTGCCCAAATAAACGATATTGCTGTTTGTCGGATCTACCAAAATAGCAGAAACACCCAACACCGGCAAATTATCAGTGAGACAAATCCAGGAGGTACCACCATTAGTACTTTTCCAAAGTCCACCCGAGGCAGCTCCGACATAGACTATATTTGGATTATTGGGATCTTGTTCAACGCAGTTGATTCGGCCATTTCCAGGATTCCATCCGCTTGTATTTGTCCAGGAATTGAGTCCAAGTGAAGTCCAGTTTGCCGAACGGGAAGCTGAAGTGGGAACGCGGTCATATCTGTTTTTGAATTTCAGATGTTCCTCCCAGGCTTGTGCCGAACGGAGTCGTTTGCCATGAGGAAAACTGCGGTCTTCCATAAAATATTCCCAGCGTTTATACTGTTTCCAGCCCTTGCCTCTTTCGTAGGGCCTGTTGCCCCATTCCTGATTGAATGCCTGTTTAACACTATAAAAATCTACATTGGGGTCCTGCATAAGTTCTACCCAACGCTGTGCTGAAAGCTCTCCGCTAAGGATTAAAGCTATTGACAGCAGAATACCGCGATTCAGTTTCATATTCTGTGTTATTCCTAAAAAAATAATTCCATTGCGTATTAGACTGATAAAATTTGTTTTTCTAATCCAATAAAAACTATTTTTGTAGTCTAATTCCACAAATATAGTTCTTTTAAAATATTAAGATTAAAATTCAATTCATTATGAGCAAAATGTTTGTACCAAACGAAATTCTCCGTGTTTTTAAACAGCTGTATCCCCAGGTTCCGACAACTGATGTTATTTGGAAATGGGAAGTACCCGGTAAAATCTATGAAGCCTCCTTTTCATTGGAAAAAGAGACTTATGAGGTTGAAATTACAGTAACCGGCCATCATCTTCTTACTGAAAAGGTCGTAAAATCTGCTCCGAAAGCAGTTACAGATGCCGTAAAATTCAAATATCCAAAACATAAAATTGATGCTGTTGCACTTGTGACATTCAGTAATGGCGATGTTTATTATGAATTGGACATTGTGAGTCCCACAAAAGAAAAAGAATCGGAAGTTTTGGTGAGAGAGGACGGTAAATTTGAAATGAAGGGAGAGGATCTTTAATTAATTTGAAAATTTGAGGATTTGAGGATTTGAAAATGTTTCCAAAAATTGAACTAAAAATTTGAGAACCGTAGTGAGCTGCGCGAATCGAACCCCAAGGGAGAAGATCTTTAATTAACTTTAAAATTTGAGGATTTGAGGATTTGAGGATTTGAAAATGTTTCCAAAAATTGAACTAAAAATTTGAGAACCGTACCTAGTGAGCTCCGCGCATCGAAACCGAAGGGCTACATGAAATGAATTTGAGGATTAAAAACGTGCACAAATTATATTAATACCAACATCCAAATGTCTGATTTCAAACAATCTATACTGGAAGGCATACCGAGCAAATTGCCGGTACTGCACCCGCTCAACGAACAGTTGAGTCATGCACCAAAGCGCAAGGATATTCTCAGTCAGACCGAGAAAAAATTGGCACTTAAAAATGCCCTGCGCTATTTTCCAAATGAACTGCATACAGTTTTGGCTGCAGAGTTCAAAGCCGAATTGGAAAAGTACGGCCGCATTTATATGTACCGCTATCGTCCCGATTACGCGCTCTATGCCAGGCCAATAAACGAGTACCCGCATCAATGTCTGCAGGCTGCCGGCATCATGCTGATGATACATAACAACCTCGATCCTGCCGTAGCACAACACCCCGAGGAACTCATCACTTACGGCGGTAACGGAGCAGTATTTCAGAATTGGGCACAATATCGCCTGGTGATGAAATATTTGGCTGAAATGACCGAGAACCAGACTTTAGTAATTTATTCAGGACATCCGCTCGGACTTTTCCCTTCGCACAAAGAAGCGCCAAGAGTGGTGGTTACGAACGGCATGATGATTCCAAACTACAGCAAACCTGATGACTGGGAACGTTTCAATGCCTTGGGCGTGACGCAATTTGGACAAATGACTGCTGGTTCGTATATGTATATCGGGCCGCAGGGTATTGTACACGGCACTATGATCACAGTTTTGAATGGCTGCAGAAAAATAGATGATGAAGGCACAAATGGCAAATTGTTTTTGACGGCTGGGTTGGGCGGAATGTCGGGCGCTCAGCCAAAAGCAGGCAATATAGCCGGTGTAATTTCCGTAACTGCCGAGGTAAACGACGCGGCAACCTTCAAACGGCACAAACAGGGCTGGGTGGACATTGTCATCAGCGATCTGGATGAATTGTGCGCCCGAGTCCGCGAAGCCAAAGCTAAAAAAGAGGTATTGTCTATCGCCTACAGAGGCAATATTGTGGACGTTTGGGAAAAATTTGACGCGGAAGATATTTATGTGGATTTGGGTTCAGATCAGACCTCTCTTCACAATCCCTGGGCAGGCGGCTACTATCCCGTGGGCATGAATTACGAAGAAGCCAATGTGATGATGGCCGAAAATCCTGAACTTTTTAAAGAAAAGGTTAGGGAATCACTGTGCCGTCAGGCTGCTGCCATCAATAAACACACAGCCAAAGGCAGTTATTTCTTCGACTACGGCAATGCTTTTTTGCTGGAGGCCTCCCGCGCCGGCGCTGATGTGATGGCCGAAAACGGCATTGATTTCAGATATTCCTCCTATGTGCAGGACATCATGGGTCCAATGTGTTTCGACTACGGTTTTGGTCCTTTCCGCTGGGTCTGCTCTTCCGGCGATCCGAAAGATCTGGCTATTACTGACAGACTGGCTGCCAAGGTGATAGAGGAAATAATGAAAACCGCTCCGACAGAAATCAGACAGCAGTTAAATGACAATCTGGTCTGGATAAAGGCGGCAGAAGCCAATAAAATGGTGGTGGGCTCGCAGGCACGCATACTTTATGCCGATTCACTGGGCCGCATCCGCATTGCACAGGCTTTTAATAAGGCCATAAAGTCGGGCCTGCTTTCAGCTCCGGTTATTTTGGGCCGCGATCATCACGATGTTTCGGGTACCGATTCTCCCTATCGGGAGACTTCCAATATTTACGACGGGTCCTCCTTTACTGCCGATATGGCGGTTCAGAACTTCGTGGGTGATGCATTCCGCGGTGCAACCTGGATTTCGTTGCACAATGGCGGCGGTGTCGGTTGGGGTGAGGTGATAAATGGCGGTTTTGGGATGCTGTTGGACGGCAGTCCCGAGTCGGACCGCAGACTGGAAATGATGCTGCTTTGGGATGTAAACAACGGGATTGCCAGACGTTCTTGGGCCCGCAATGAAGGGGCGATTTTTGCCATCAAGGAAGAAATGAAACGCACTCCTGGTTTGAGGGTTACACTGCCTAATATTCCTGAGGAGGGATTGATAGATGGGTTGTTTTAGAAAGGTTATATTTTAATTTGTCATCACAGGATTAAATAATAGGTGCTTCTTAAATCAAAATTGGCTTTTAAAATTTGTCCACAGATAAGACAGATTTTACTGATTCTTCACAGATCTATTTTTGGGCAGTCTTAAATAACTTGTGAAACATATTTTACATAAAGAGCTAACCAATGAAATTATTGGGACATATTATGATGTCTATAATGAAATTGGATTTGGTTTTTCAGAAAAGGTATATCAAAATTTTTTATTCTTTGAACTGCAAAGCAGAGGTTTCAGCATTGAAGCTCAAAAACAAATACATGTTTATTATAAAGGAAGAATTGTTGGTGAATATTATGCAGATATTATAGTAGAAAATAAAATAATTCTGGAACTTAAGGCTGTAAATCAATTAATTGACGAACATGAATTTCAATTATTAAATTACTTAAAAGCAAGTAAAATAGAGGTTGGTTTATTATTTAACTTTGGTGTAAATCCTGATTTTAAAAGAATAATTCTGACAAATGACCGAAAGCCTAATTTAAAGTGAATTAACCTTTAGAAGTAAAAATAAGCTGTGCGGGTTTTCTAAAATCTGTGTATTTATTATTTCTATCTGTTCTATAACATCAAATCTGTGTATCATCCATAAAATCTGTGTTATCTGTGTACTATTTTCAATTAGTGATTCTATATCAGGTACTGTTCTTAAATTTTTTTATAAATCATGACCACAAAAAAACTGATAATACAGGGGCGGCAAACAGCATTAATTTCATTCCTGATTGGCACCGTAATTATCATGCTTTATTTTTTAAGCTTTTCTGCAAACTTACTTTCTATTGGTTTTTGATTTACTGCGCAAACAAAAGCTAAATAGGCAAACTTTTTTTGAAACGGGCACAGGATTTGCCTCCAAGCATCTGAACAAAAACATGTATTACCCAAAAACTAAAACCATGAAACAACTTTTCTTCAGCTTTGTCTTTGCACTTGGCTTTTTTAGTGTTCAGGCACAGGGTGTTGCCGGTCGTGTTTATATTACCTCCAATTGCGCAAGCGGCGGTATGGATTACTTTTTTTATGAAGACAATACGGTGATTGGAATTTGCAGCGGTTGCGAATCAGTTCCTTTTGTTCAATGGGGCAAATGGGATATAATAGGTGAAAATATAGAATACACCCTGACCAAACAATGGGAAGGAAAAGGTGTTGGGGCTCCTGTCGGTGCCTGTGGATCGGTTTGTACCTATAACAGTTATACTGCAAAATTTTCTAAAATCAGTGGCTCTGACAAAATTCCATACGAGTGGTTTGAAGAAGGTTTTGACACAGAATCTTGCGAAAGCTTTGAGGATATAGATGGCGTTGACTCTGACCTGAACAAAAAACTCAGAAACGGTTTTGTGGGTAAATACCCGAATGTATCTACCAAAAAACTTCAGGAAACAGACCTTAAAGGTATCAGCAAACAGGAACTCAAAATAATGCGCAATGAAATTTTTGCCCGCTACGGTTATATTTTTAAAACCAAAGAGATGGCAGATTACTTTAAAAAGCAGAAAAATTATGCTCCTTACATGGAAAATGTTGATGCCTTCCTCTCTGATATTGAACTGAAAAATATTGAGCTGATCAAAAAATTTGAAAAATAATAATTGCTCCTTTCGGAAATACAAACCTGAGTTTATGAAAAATTTAGTATTAATGCCATTCCTGCTGTCTTTGCTGTTTTTAGCCAATGAGGCCAGTGCACAGCAGATACAACTGAATGTTGATAATCCAATTATCAAAACTTTTATCAAAAAAGCGCTGCAGGAGTACATTCCGAAAGTAACAAAAAACAAGGAAAAGGTTCAGGACATACAGTTCGAAACCACTAAAAAAACAGAAGATTATACTGCACTGAAAGGTACTGTACTCTTTGCCAATCAAAAAGCAGCATTGGGTAACGGAAATTATCGTTTCAAACTAAAAATCGGCAATAACCTGCTGAAACCCAAAATTTACTCTCTGAAGTTACAGGTAGCAAGAATCTGGTTTATCCGTTTTTATAAAAAGGTAATCGGTTAAAACAAAGCCCGAAGGATGGTCCTTCGGGCTTTTATTTAGTATTAATCCATTTTAGGGCTTTCTTCGCTTTTTTGCTTTTT